>NZ_JAVAMR010000086.1:0-4525 GCF_030731025.1 Microbulbifer sp. 2205BS26-8
GCGGACCTAACGCCGCGAGCGCTGGTCGCGTCCAATTCAAAAACTGGAACCTGACGTTGTCACAGCTCGCGATCCACTTCCCGGAGCGATTAGAGAAATACATCAGCCTATGAGGCTACTTGCTGACACAGAGTTTTGAACACCCTCATCAAGGGCGATAATATATAATCACTCCCCAACATGATTGATGCTCGTGCTCGCCGGTTAACACCTAGCGAGCTGCGCGGTTTTGGTTCAGTTGCTCATTGGTTAATGCTTTCTAGAATGTTAATCCTCGAGAAACTCAGAGTGATTCGGGCATCAGCATGTCAGGTTAGTTGGCTAAAAAAATTTGAAGATCCTCTACGAGGTCAATTTCGAACCATATTGAACAAAGAACCTGTCAATAAGTATTAAAATTTCTTAAGGGCCCACTATTTACGCTATATATCAACTTCACACAATATCCAAGCATGTACTTTCTCTCGGCTATTCATGCTTTTAGCAAATACCGTGAACTTTGCATCAGGAAATAACTCTGAGAGATTTTTCTCAGTAAATCTTGTGAAATGACCTTTATACATAGGGGGGGGTTCGAGAAATGGGACCGAGACAAATAACTTTTTTTGTGCCAGATTTCTTAATATTGTGACTGCTTCTTTAACCCTGCTTGGTGGGAGATGCTCAATTACCTCAAAGCAAGTCACAACATCTCTGGCCTCTGTTTCACCAAGCTCAAATATGCTTTTGTAAATTCTCTCTATATGTCCTGTACTATCGAACCACTTGTCCCAATCTCTTGTGTCTACGGAGGCTATTGGAGCATATTTATTGTTAGTGGAGAATAGGTTCACAAACTCACCGAGGCCGCTACCAATATCAATAGTAGGGAGATCATTTGGAACCATTTGCCAGCAAATGTCGGCACGTTTCCAGTTTGACAAGGGGACTCTTCTTTTAATTGACTCTTCGTCAAACCTATTAACGTATATTTTTCTCAGCTCAATGGCGGCAGTACTTAGTTCCCAATCGTTTACGATGACACAGGCGCATTTTTTGGCAAACTTCGAATCAATCAAGGGCCACCAAGCTGGATGATGCACTGGTTCATTTGATCTACTCCTGATAATCTCCTGCTTGGGCAGCTGGCTTGTGACTTTCTTTAATATAGGAATAGATTTTTTCGCTGTAGTTTTCCAGTTTCGCTCTGCTCTGACAAATTCTTTACCGCGTTTTCCCAAGCTGCTCCTGAATGTGACATCCACAATCAATATTTGGAGGGCTGACGCAAGAGATTTTATATTGCCCTTTTCGAATACGAGCCCTGTATCTCCATTAGATATCATATCTGTAAGTGCTTTTACGCTTGATACAATGACTGCTTTCTCCATTGAAAGTGCCTCTAGGGGTTTCATTGGGGAAACCATTTCACATACAGGCCAAGGTTTGCGAGGAAAGGGTGCGATGTCAATGAGAGAATAATATGTCATAACCTCCTTGTGAGGTACTCTTCCAGGCATGATTAGCCAATCATCCAGTCCGATACTCTTTGCTATTTTTTTTAAGCCTTCTGTAATTGGGCCAGTAATAGATCCGGTAGACTCTTCACTTCCTACAATCAATAATCTGAATTCAAGCCCTTGGGATTTTAACAGCCCGCAAGCCTGGATAAGATCATCAAGCCCCTCATAGTCGACTAATGTCCCTATGTATCCAATTACAGGAACATTAGAGCCAACATCAAGATGCTTGGCCAAATTACTATTACGTACTAATGGAGTGAATTGGTCAGCATTACAAGAGTTTGGTAGGATCGTAATTTTATTTCCAGGCACCCCTCTTCGAACAAGCTCGTCTTGCATTCCAGAAGTTAGAGTGAAGATATGATCAGCTGAATTTGCAGTTTCAGTTTCCATCCGCACTGTTAAATTATAATCATCTGTTCTTTTGTACTTTTTATCACGAGACATTTTTGTAACTTCGGCGAGCCCCCTCAGCTCGTATATCACAGGAATACCAACTCTTCGCGCTGCAATTATTGCGGGCAGTGCTGTGATATAAAATGAAGCTGCGATCACTATAGAAGGGCGAATTTTTCGAAACCGATTCTCCAAAAGGCCAATGGTGCTTTTCATGTACTTCGCTGTGGATATCCCTTTTCTTTTTGGGTAGATAATTCGACTATAGTGTACTCCATCAATGTTGCTGTCAGTAATGTCGGTATGATCTATTTTTATCGTATCAAGTGGAAAGCCGGGGCGAGTAACGGCCATAACTTCATAGCCATTTTGAAGTAGGCCAAGCGAAAGTCCATGGGCGCGAGTTGCATAACCTCCAGAAGCATATGGTAGTGAATTGTGAAGTATATAGCATACCCGCTTGGGTACTGGATTAATTGGATCGACCCCCTTGATATTTAAATAGTTAAGAATTTCTAGTTGATCTTTTGATATTTTGCTAGGTTGTTTCTTGTTTTTTTGATAAATTCGTAGCAACTTTATAGGTAAAAGTGGCCAGTGATGTGGTCGTTTCACGTCCTTGATAATTTGTTTTCCAAATTTATACGTTGTAGTTTTTTTCAGTGACCTATCTTGGTGCATTAAGATTTTCATATGTTCTTTGGTGACTTTAAGGGTTTGTTCTATTTCCTTTTTATCCTTAGATAATTCGTTTGCCTGAGCAGAGACAATTTCAAAAGATTCTTTATAACTTTTTTCTGCTACTAATAGGTTAACAAATTCACGCGTGACCTTAAGTGTTTGTTCAATTTCATTTTTCTTTTTTTCTAACTCACCAGTGTTTACTGGAATATTTTCGTAGGTTTCTTCATGGCTTTGCTCTGTTTCTAATTTTTTTAGAAAGTGCTCGGAAGAATAATCTCCCAATAAATACCAAAGTTTCATAATGTTGCCAGGATCGGCAGTACGGTTTTCATTACCAGTTAGCCAGGCCAATGTAGCTTGACGCAATGTGGCTAAACGCTTTTGGGTCTTTTCCGGTAGTTTTTGCATATCTTGAATTTTTGTAAATACCTTCTCTACTACAGTATCTATTGAGTTTTTAGTTAATAAATCATACAAATTTTCCTCGTCAATCATTTCGAATAAGCCAGCAATTTTATGGCCATGTATATCAAAATAAACTCCGTGAACAGGTTTCTCGATAATTATAGCAAGAATAATGGCGTGAAATCGTGACGCGACAACAAAATTTGATCGAGCGAGGCACTCGATATATTGCTTGACTGATTTAGGACGATAGAGTTGAATGCGATTTTTATTAATATCGTTTGAATACTCTGTCAAGAAGGATTTTGCTAATTTTTCGTCTGCTAAGGTTTGCACATAAAGTACAATGTGCTGATCAGTCTGTGAAAGAAAACGCTCAGATAATTTTTTTATAAATTCAAAAGCAAGGCTGCTTTTGTATCCAATATCACTTCTCTTATCTGATGTAGATTTTAATTGTTCTCTAGAAAGTCGAATTCCCCAAAATTCAGATCTCATGACGACAGCCAAATGTCCTTTCGGAACTATATATTCTTCGGTTTCGTTCACGGGATAGTCTTGAAGGTCCACCAAATCTATAAAAAAAGCCGGGTCTAGTAATAAAGGTGGATTATTATGAAAGCCCAAGGATTGTATATATTGTTTAGAGAGAAGATCTCTAACAGCAAAATCATCAACAACCTGAAGAGCTTGGCAAACTAGTTCACTTGATTGATCTACTTCAAATGGTCCAAATGTAGATGGCAAAAGTATAACACGCTTGCTAAGTAGTTTGGCTGCCAGAATCGGCAAACTCCTCCAGAAAATTGCGTCAATATTATGGTGATGTTTATATGAAAACAAATGCTCACCTGATGCCAGTATGATGAGGTCAGCATTTTGAGCCCCGCAATGCTCTAAAAATGTTCTCGGGTCAGACAAAAACTTTAGTGCCTTATTCGGAGAAGGGATAAACGTGAACACAGTATCAATATCTGGACCAAACGAAGCTAGGCCATCTTGTATATATTTATTGGTCTTGGATCCAAAAAAAATTATATTTATAGAAGCGTCTGGAAATGAATTCCGAAGTAGGACTATTTCCCCAGCATTAATCGCCAAATCTCCGATGTTGCTGGCCATATGTCCATAAAAGACAAAAATTCGAGAGATTTTGGTTTGTTTCAACATATGAATCACCATTTTCATTCTGTCACAGATATCTGTCATTTCAAGCCATCTGATGATCGGCCTGACTTGGTAATTTATTTTTGCCTAAGATAGTAGCACACATAGTATTCTTTCAATTGGTAGTGTTATTCAATGATCGTAATTTTTCGTTACCTGTATTTGGAAGTCCTGGGAAAGAGTATGTGAATTCAGATCCATTAACTGTAATTTAATTTTTCTACCTTAACTCTCATTCCTGGATTGTAATATGAAATTTTTTTCATAAATCATTGATAACAAATTTAACTCTTATCCATAAAGTCACAACCTTACTACCTAGGCGACTGCAAAGGATACAGTCGCCTCTTGGAAAAATGACTTAACCAGCC
>NZ_JAVAMR010000087.1:0-4041 GCF_030731025.1 Microbulbifer sp. 2205BS26-8
TTTATAGAAACGCCGACTTGGACAGTTTTTCATAGCTAGAAATTAATACTTATTCAGAGATTTCTTAGCTTTTCTTTTTTCCAAAAGAAAGAAAATTACTGCTAATATAGATCCAAGAATAACGCCTCCTCCCGTCCATACCATTAAATTAGAATCGACGGTTCCTTTCTGCCCCAAAGCAAAACCTATAAACCCTAACAGGCCACACCAAAAAAGAAGCTTTTTAAGAAAAACTTTATTCATTTAATCTTTCTCTGTTATTTTCCCAAGGGTCAAGCAATATACGGGTAGATTCATGCCCCAAAGGATACCCCTCAACCCATTGATGAGGGAATACCTGATGAATGGTTCCGACCTCATAAATAATTTCAAACCGCCAGTGCTCGTTTAAACTATTGTAGAAATCTGAATCATAAAGTTGATCGATTAAATGTAGGGCTTGATCTCCGCAACCATAATAGCTAGGGCAAAATGGTAAACTACTTTCAAAATTATTCAACCAACCATTCACCCAACCACTACCAGGTCTACGCAAACCGTTTTCGGTCATTTCACGAACAACTTGATCAAATTTCCACTCAATCATGGACAGATCATTGTCAATCTTTTGTGCAAGAGGTTGCTTTTTACAGCTTAAGATTTATGTTCAAGACTGTCTGCCTAAGGGTTTTTATCATATAGTAGCGTCGAGTTATTTTCTTTGGCATCAAAAATAGTTACATCAAGCAAAGAATTTTTGTCAAACCCAAACTCAACCAAAGAATAATTATCCCCTTCAGGTTTATGCGGAATATATTCACCGTAATGCATTCGCAAAGAATATGACCAGTCCTTATCGCTTATCTTTTTCGGCGTATATGAAACATCTATCGAGTTCAACTGGGGTAATGGCAGTTTTCCTAAAATATTGGAAGGAATAGAAATATTGCCCCATTTAGTGGTAATTGAAAATGAAACAAGCGTTTGACCTGAATGATCAAGACTCAAATCAATCAAAACTGAAGTATTAGACTTTTCAAAAAGTATGTCAGCTTTGTAAGAAGTCAATACCCCTGGGATTTCATCTATTGCTTTCACAATATATTCATCTACCGGCTTAGCTAATACATTTTGTGCCAATAGATTACAGAAAAAAATACAAGCAAAGTGACGAAATTTCATAATTAGTTTTTCAATGGATACTTTCATTGTTAGGTGACCTCTAAAGATTTTTCCAATCAAAGAAACCCGGGGGTCTTACTACTATTCCTCGCCTTGGCCCACCAGTTGAAAAGGCCCTAACAGCTCCATCTGTGCCTCCAATAAAAACTGTTATTGGTCTCCCTAACGCTTTTTCTAATCCTCTATTACGTCTTCTATCTCCAGGACTCCAATACCGATTAGCTCTATCAACACTTCTGCCTCCTGCTCCTCCCGGGGGATGTGTATGGAACCAAGCTACAGCATCTTTCGTAACTCTTACGATAACACTTCCAGTGTCACCGACTTGTAAGTCGTTGTATGTATATCCTCCTTCAACAGGATAAATATCGCCACCTTGCTCAAGAAAAAGTCCATCTTTATCGAACTGGGGGGTTTCAGACGCATACAAAATTCCGTCTGCTGCGGCATCGTTAACTGTTTCAAATACAGTCCCAGGGCCTCTAGCCTTTTGTGCGCCCTTTTTTGCCGCTTCCTTGGCATTTTTAGTGTCCTCCTGTTGCTGAAGCCATTGCCTAGACCATTCACTGTAATAAGAGCTACTGCCAGTGCCGCCGATACCGCCAACAGTGCTGCCACTACCACCAGTACTACCGCCAAATTATACCAGAAGGAAAAAGCTAAAGCCTCGGCAATTTTTCTTGCTGGGGCTTTTATTGGTCAAGTATCTAGAAATAGCTTTATGATAGTCGGAACAAGGAATGAGGCAAAAATTTCAGAGTCAGGATGTCACCAACTAACTTCCTAATGATAAATGGTTGATATCGCTCGAAAGCTTTTTCCACATCAGAAAAATCTGTATATGGCTCAGGTTCTTTCGGCCCAATCCAATAGCGGCTACTATCTCCGTATGGTTCCCAAACTACACAATCCTTTCCCTGGAATTGGAAGGAAACAAGGTTTTCCTCCGAACTAAAAGCTTTCCTTTGCAACACATCAGATATGCCATCAACAGTGGATAATATCGATGCAATACCATTAACCGATATATATACACTTTCTACTTCAAAAGCGTACATAATGCCTTCCGTGCTTTTAATCGGGTAGGTACGCATATTCCGCCCTCTAATTTCCAAACACACCACCAGCTAGAATGCCAGCACCATAAATATTGAAATAGATATTCGTTCTTCCTGCAACGGCTTGTACCGCTGCATCGCTACCATAACGACTCAAAGCCTGAGAGTAGGAGAGGGACCTATAGCTACGAAAAGTGCCTAGCCTGAAGCGGCCCTTCATATTATTACGGAAGACGTTAGCAGCAGTTCCAGAAGGAGCCAGCCGCGCACCAATTTTGACTGTAGCAGCATACCCAACCCTTGCAACTCCAGCTGCATAGCTTGTTACTTCCCCTGCTAGATACAGACCAGATTCAGTATTCACGCCACCAATATTTAACACGCCCCGAATATCATCGCCAAATCCTAATAGTAGTCCATCACCTAACCCAGCTAAGTAGTCCACAGCTCCTTGTGGGGCAGACGGAAGTTGATATTTGATAAAAATGTTTAGAATTGCTTGGTCAATTCGATCCAAGTAACTCCCCTTTTGTGCGCCCTTTTTTGCCGCTTCCTTGGCATTTTCAGTATCCTGAAGCCATTGCCTAGACCATTCACTGTAATAAGAGCTACTGCCAGTGCCGCCGATACCGCCAACAGTGCTGCCACTACCACCACCAGTACTACCACCAAAATTATACCAGAAAGAACCAGAGAGATTGGGTTCAGGCAAGGGTCCCCCAATTACTATCACCTCTTCTATAAATTTCGTTCTTTCAACTTATTCTCTCTAGGTGAGGCTAAGAGCGACATAAAACGGAAATCTTACTATTGATTTGCAGTAACTTTTCTTTTATACTATCAATATCATCAATGCCATATTCTGAGGATTTACCAATCTTTATTATAATGCTGTTCCTACCTTCTCCAAAACTTACAGACTTAATAGTTTTACTGTCCAAATAATTATCTCTATCCTTAACAAGGCGGTTCAATTGTATCCATGCATATTTTGGGTCAATTCCTAAAAAATCTAAGTCTAATTCTAACTTAGAAAATTTCTCTGAATTTTCTTGTGCACTAGATCTGCCTGACCATCCCATAGAACTAAGAAATTTTTTATTCGATATTTTTTTGTTAGCCCACGTTTCTAAATATTCTATCTTATTATTATCTATGGCTATTGCTTTGAGGTTGTTGCAATACTCTTTTTTTGTACTAGAAAAATAATAAAAAAATGCAACTAGGATAGGGATTATAATCAACGTCGTTTTCATATAATATTTACCTTTTCTAATCCCTAATTCGATATTGGGAGGCACCAAGTAGAGCCCACCTTGTACCAGGATTAATGTCACTTAAATTTCGCCAGCCTTCGCCCTGCCATATTTGCTTGAAATTATGACCAACCACAAAACCAGGAAGTGCTTGAATATGGTTAGGACCATAATGTGCCGCTAACATACCCACAGCAAGATAATTTATATGTCCACCGAATGCTGTAACGCTGCCTCCCACATCAAACTGTCTACTTACAAGAGATATCTCCTCGTAGAGCATAGTATCATAAAATCCAAACTGTTCTTTAAACTCGTGACTCATAAAGGGGTGGCGTGGTTCCTCAATCGTTCTATAACGTATCCAAGTTATAATTATATTTAGCTCGGTGACACTTAAATCCAAGATAACACTTGGATTATCCGCAGCGCGCATAAGCAATGATTTCCTAAGAGATTCATATTCTTTTTCAGCTTGCCCTTTTTGTGCAGCTTCTTTGGCATTTTCAATATCCTGAAGCCATTGCCTATACCATTCACTGTAATAAGAGCTACTGCCAGTGCCA
>NZ_JAVAMR010000088.1:0-4016 GCF_030731025.1 Microbulbifer sp. 2205BS26-8
ACCACCGCATTGATTTTTTTCTGAACCACATCCAATTTTAACTGCTTGGCCTTGCGCGACATATCCTCGGCCAAATAGATCCCTTTCACTTCCCAATCACCAATAACAATCGGGATAGCGAGCAATCAACTCAGCCTTATACCCCCCAAACTCGCTTTCAAGAACAAACCGGTAATCGGTACCCTGCCCGAGATACATCACGGGCAACTGGCCAAATCTATCTACCTTCAATGGCTGTGCATGGATTAACTGGAAGTTGGGATCGGCATAGACATCGACGGGAAGATCAGTTCCGGCAGCATAGACGCGTATCCGCCAGCCTGGCTGGATGATAGCGCCGAGGCTTAACTCATCCATCGAGGGGAAGGTGAATCGCTTCTGAGAGCCAATAGCCGGAGCTATCTGTAGCGCCTGGTCCTCAACCTGGGCGGTATCTACAAACAGCAGTGGCAGCGCTTCAGCAGTCTCCTGAACAATCTCTACAGGTGCAGTTAGCATCATACCGCCCTGAAAAAGCCGACAGCATTGACCTGGGCGAGCAAGTCTGAGCCGTCTGTCGTGATTGGGAAATCGTGATAGGTCAGGGGGACAACCTGATCGTCCGTGCCATTCACGCTGTCTGGTGTGTAGCAGACAAGCAGCTTCAGCAAAGTGTTGTTCTGGGCTCCCCCGGCTGAGGTCCATACCTGATCCGGTATATCTGCGGACTGCACGCCGCTTGTGTGGTCCGTTGTGGGCGGCTCCACATCGCTCAAGACCTTGCGTTCGTAGTTGGTAAAGTCCGCCTCTACATTGGACGCCGAAAGCACGTCTGAAAGCCGCTCAGAGTCTGCAAGGTTGGCACCCTCCTGTGCTACCTGCAGCAGTACAACAACCAGGGCAGCATTTTCCAGGCCGCCGTTTGCCACGCTCTCTGTGTAAGCGTTGACGCGCCCCTTTGCTATGTTGAATACACCGTTTGCCATATCTTTAAAATCCTCATTAAGCAAAATCGTAAACAATAAAATTAACCTCGCGGTCTGCCTTCGCCCGCGTGGCGCCCCCGGTCAGGTACCAGGTTTCTATCGTGAATGAAGAAGTCCGCTTGGTTTTAACCAGGCATTCCAGCGGAAAGCTACTTGATGCAGGGCCTGCAGTGGCCACCACGATATAATTGGCGCTGGATCGCGGTGTAGCAAAAGTGATTACATAGGTGCCCGTGCCAGTGCGGTTTACAGAGCCGGTAACACCGTATTTCTGCTTGTAGGTCGGGGATGATCCACCGGTAAAGTATCCGGCAGCTACAGGGCCAGTGGGCAGAGAAACACCCTCCAGGGAGTCAAGACGTTCCTCCACGCCGTCCAACCTGTCGGTGTGCTCTGCATCGTTCTGTTCAAGCCGGTCAATGTCGTCGCGCAGAAAAATCAACTCACCATCCAAGTCCTCAACGCGGTATTCCAGCTCGTAAACCTTATCAATAAACTGGTCGGAATCTTGTAGGGGGTATTCCTCAATGGTCCACTTCTGCACGTCGTCAGCGTCGGTCAGCACTACCTTCGGGGCGCTTTCCGTCGTGCTGAGATAGATTGCCGGGAATCGTCCCGCAGCGTCTGCAATAAGCGGATGCGGGGCTGCTTCGCCCGGCCCTGGGTTTAGGTAAACCGTGAGCGGTTCCGTGGTGTACGTCTCATAAAAATACAACTTGTCCCCCGGCTCGACTTTCGTGCTAAAAACCGGTTCGTGAAATAGTACAGCGGCCATTTGGCCCTCCTAAAACAAAAAAGCCTGCACAGGGCGGGCTTGAGGAGTGATTTAAGGTCTGGATTGGATGCTTTTGACGCCAAAAGAAGTTATGAAAGGGATAACCTTTGATCACTTTCCTATTGATCGGGCATACTTCAGGCTCCTGCAAGCAAGGAGGTCACATGCCAAAAAAACTCAAAACATTACGTGAGCTTAACGAAGAGCAGATGCCACCAGAGAGTGATTACGGATATGTGGTTTTAGGGTATCTGCTCGCTATAGGTGTATGCTTCGGGGCCATGATTTATGGTGTCTATTCACTTTTCTTTGGTTGATCGCCGTCTGGGGAGCCTACCATTTATGGCCGGGTCGAGAGGTGTAATACAAGATCTGAAAAGGAAATATGCCCAGAGCTACTGATAAGGCTCTAGTTGAGGCCCGGCTTCCACTTCTAAAATTCTTTGGTATCTAAATCAGCTAAAAATGCGTTAACTGCTGTCGCCTCATCAAGTGTCATGCCTTTAGTTAAGGCAGCCAGTTTAAGCATGTGCGCAGATTGTGCAGATGGGGGAATCTCTAAACCTTTGGCGAGCCACTGAATGAACCTTTTGCTAGTCATTAGACGTGCGCCAAGGTTATTCGCTACAACACTCCCAAGCAACCCTATCAAAACGCCTTGCTGGCCGGATGCAGCGGCTATAGGTATGCCGGCCATAGTACCTATATTTGCCGCGAACTGGCCTGTTCCGCTTGGGTTTGCTGCCTCCCTTTGAGAAAACTTCATTTTCTCCGCTTGTCGAGCGATTCTATCGAGGTTCTTTCCGTAACGATTCAGAGCCTCTGTACCACTAAATAACGCTCTTTTAGCAGGACCAAGCCGGTTCCAGTCGGTCAGGAATTTATTGACCGAGAACACCTCCCCGGCGGCGTCCTGCTGGCCGGGAGTTGCTTTACCCATCTGACGAACCACATTGGACACCACCGTATTCCATTCATCCTTGGTCAGGCTGCGCTTAATAGAACTGATGGTGGCCATGCCTTCACCACCTTTGGTTGCAGCAGCAAATACCTTGTCGAGATCTACCTTGTTGGCAACGCGCCCTACGAAGTCGTCCAGACGCTTGTGGCCGGAACGGGTAAAATTGTTGGCCCGGTTGAAGTAAAACTGACCTTGCGGGCCTACAGCATCGGCTGCTGTCTTAATATCATCGGTGATGGCCCCGTAGATTTGCTTCAATTCTGCCCTTGGAATATCTGAAATCAGGTCATTACTACTTATCCGGCGTCCAATGGTTGATCGAAGCTCCTTTAAGGTCTGGTAATCCACTATATCCGCATCTTCCAGAATCCGCTTGATCTTTGTAAGCTGGGAATTGTTCAGCACTTCCCCGAATTCATCATCTCGTACTAGCCGGTTCAACACAGATTTGGTGTTATCCAGTTCAACCGCTGTATCGCGACCAATCTGATCGTCAACCCTTGACCATAGTTCAGCGGACTTGGCCTGAAAACGGTCTGTAAAGCCTCCAGGGGCCGTTATACCTCGCTGGATAGTACGGCCTGCCCGGTCCACCCCGGCGTGTGTACTCACATCATCGGCGATTTCCTGAAGCCGTTTCTGAATATTTCGCTCAGCCTGTTCATGGGCACGACGAATACGACCTCCGCCCACATATTGGGATGATATATTTTCCACGCCTTGCTGGAAGGGACGGTTGGTTGCTTGTGCAAGAGTAGGGGTTGATCCTGTTTCCTTGAAGTCTTCAATAGTCGAACGAACTTGCTGTCGGCTCGCGCCACCTCTGAGAACCGGCTTCAATGATTCAAAAGTAAGTGCCCGAACACTGGACACAGCTGCAGGCATTAACATTGACCCTGCAACTTTACCCACCTGGCGGCCCGTTTCACCGCCAACAGCCTCGCCGACTTCCCCTCCAAGCTCTGTACCAGCACCGGCAGTTGCTGCCATCTTCAAATCCTGGCTCCCTGTGGTTGCGCCCAGTTGCCGGAGAACACCCTGGCCCGCAGATTCTGAAGCCTGCGTGAACCTCGGCAACTGGCTTGCGGCAGACCGCAAAGCAGCACCACCAGCCACACCACCTGCGGCAACTTCGCCGGCACTGCGCACAGCATCTCTGGCAAGGCCCGGCTGCATAAAATTACCACGCGTTGCGGGCGACAAGGTTTCGGTAATAGACGGCACGCGGAACTCGGAGCCCAGAATATCGGCGACTGCGTTAATCTGATCAGTGGTCAGAAAATCAGCGAGCTTTGTAGCTCCCCGATTGAATGCG
>NZ_JAVAMR010000009.1:0-102124 GCF_030731025.1 Microbulbifer sp. 2205BS26-8
CACCACGGATAACCAGGTGCGCAACAATGCCGATGGCACGCCCTGGCAGACACCGGGCAAGGTGGAAACCCTGCAGGCCTCCGCAATGGCAGAGGGCACCGAGAATGAAGAGGTCAATAAAGGTGCCTGGCGCATGGAATGCATCCAGCGCACAGTGAATCTGCGGGTGGTGATTGGGGAGTAAAGGAGAGGCTCTATCGCCTCCTCCTTTACTTGATTATGTTCTGGTGAATACTTCTCGGAGTATCTCGTTTGTTTCGGATGGAGAGAAACTTTCTGATTCAAAATGATCTCCTGCCCATTCACGCATATCTTTATATTCAGGGTGAGCTTCATTGCTCCATTTTTCAAGAAAATCAAAATACCCAAAAACCCCACCAACCTCTTCAGGTGGACAGGCTCGTTTTCCTTTTATACAAAACGGCAGAGTTTGATTCTTTTTGTAGGGGAGTATTTTTTCCAGTGTTATTTTATGCTCCCAACCATCACCAAAATCATATTCGTATAGAATTGAGTCATCTTCCTTTTTTAGGAGGTCCTTTACCCTGAAATTTATTTCATCGTGTAATGTAAATCCTGGATCTATGTCGAATTCTGGATCTATATTCCCATAGCGTGAACTTCCGCAAACGAACTGATGCAGGTGAGAGTTCGTCCATCCCATTACAATTTGTATTGTATGATGAAAGTCTTCAAGAGAAGAGGTGCTGGAAATTAAAAGTCGCCTCCAAATTGGTGGTCGTATATCATTTAACTGGATTTTCAGTTGGTAGATTTCTCTTAAACTAGTAACCATGGGTTATACCGCTCTCTCTGACTAAGAAGATAATGCCGCCATCAGGATGCTTATTTAGTGCGCTCTCTGCAATAATAAAAGCAAACCAAGTGCGCAGCAATGCCGACGGCACGCCCTGGCAGACACCGGGCAAGGTGGAAACCCTGCAGGCCTCCGCTGTTGCAGAGGGCACCGAGAGTGAGGAGATCAATAAATGAGCCTGGCGCATGGAGTGCATCCAGCGCACGGTGAACCTGCGGGTGGTGATTGGGGAGTGAAAGAGGGCTAGAGGCCCTCTTTTAATTGATTAGGCTCACGGACTATCATAGGACATTATTGCTACGAGTTCGGCATCGGGCTGTGAATTGAGGGTAATTACCCATTGCTCCACCAGTTTCCCTGCGCGAAATAGCTGATACGAGGTGGTAGTAAGATACTCTGACTGTGAAACTAATTCCTTTTTGTAACTGAAGCCGCTGTTTCCAGGCGGGAGCCATGATTCCATGCTTGCTTGCAATTTTTCCGGTTCACCTTGATGAATAAAAACAGAGCAAAGACTGTTATTTAGTGCTGTTAGACCAAACTCCCCTTGTTCGTTTTTCAAATGCCAAGCTCTTCCGGAATTTCCTCTCAAATAGCTTTGTGCGACGTTGCTTCGAGCCTCACTGAACCCCATTTCCAATGCTTGACTGGCTACCGCGTCTGAGCTGGCACGACCTACTACACAGGTTCCCATGAAGATTTGTATAGGTAGAGATTTTCTTAGTGATAATTCAGTATTATCTTTCTTTGGAACTGACGCGCAGCCAACGAGTTGCAATGCTAAGAATGTAAATGTGTAGATAATTATTCGATTCATATTTCATAACCTAAACTATGTTTGCCGTTCTATTCAATATATGGCTTTATTTACGCCCAGCCTGAACATGAACTAATGTGGTGAAAGCTCTCTGCAGAAAATCGTAAAGGAAATGATCATCATAGCCATTATTAAGAAAGTAATAATAATAGTTTTCTGTACAATATTCAAAACAGAAGAGAAATTGTCATGCGCCCAATTATACCCATCTTGCTATGACGAATGGATGCCACCTTATGAGCCAGTGCAAGCCATCTATGTTCAGAGGTTTATGGCGATAGTTGAGAAGTATGGACTGCGCTTTTCGGAGCAAGAATCTGCCCAGAGTTTGGCACAGATGAGGGAGTAGAAAAGGCAGGAATAAGCTGATAACTGTGTACTGAATAAACATACAGTTTTTTGTGATTGCCTCCCTTATTTGGTACCACATTTGGTACCACAACAAAAAAAGGCTTACACCGATTGATGTAAGCCTTTGATTTTATTGGCGCGCTCGGTAGGATTCGAACCTACGACCGCCTGGTTCGTAGCCAGGTACTCTATCCAGCTGAGCTACGAGCGCGTTATGGCTTCAAACTATAGAGAATCGGGTTTTTCCAGTCAAGTGGTTTTATAAGAAATTCCTTAAAAATCCGTAAGTTAGCAAATATTCCCAGTTCTTCAACGTCCAGCTGGGCGCGAATTCTGCCGCGCTAGGCAGAAGTTTGCAAGCCCTAATCGAAAAATAGTTGCCTTTGCCGGTTCGGCATTAGGGGGCTGCGTCTATATCCACTTGCTTGTGGGCCTGATTTTGCTGTGTGGGGCGCCAAGTCCGTCAATTCCACGAGGTGGGCTATTTTGCCTTTAATCCTACCCTGTCGACCCCCGGTGGATTTCAGGTTTTCTCCCCAGGTGACTTGAGATGATACGGTAGGTGCTCGGCAAATTGAGCTGTTTGACCATTGAATAATGAATGCTCCTCGCTGCTGTGTCATATTGACCAAATTGATGGCTGTTGAGAGAGAATTCCAGACATCCATGTCTGGCGCATACTTAGAGGAGGGGATGATGCGTGTGATTGAGTTGTTGGGGTATGGTGGCCCGGAAGTGATGCAATTGGTGGAATTGGCCAAACCGGGGATTGCGACAGACGAGGTGTTGATTAAAGTGGCGGCGGCCGGAGTTAACCGCCCGGA
Source organism: Microbulbifer sp. 2205BS26-8 (assembly GCF_030731025.1). Classification (NCBI taxonomy): domain Bacteria; kingdom Pseudomonadati; phylum Pseudomonadota; class Gammaproteobacteria; order Cellvibrionales; family Microbulbiferaceae; genus Microbulbifer; species Microbulbifer sp. 2205BS26-8. The sequence goes on from NZ_JAVAMR010000009.1 coordinate 2,810, forward strand.
TATCGTACAGCGCAAGGGGCAATATCCAGCCCCCCCAGGCGCGTCGCCAATCCCGGGTCTTGAAGTGGCCGGAAAAGTGGTTGCTGTGGGTGAGGCGGTGCGGCGCTGGCGAGTGGGCGACAGGGTATGTGCGCTGACGAACGGAGGTGGTTACGCAGAATATGCCGCTGTTGCTGAAGGCCAGTGTTTGCCGATTCCGGCCGGACTTTCTGAGGTTGAAGCGGCGGCTCTGCCTGAGAATTTCTTTACTGTCTGGACCAATGTGTTTGACCGGGCCAAATTGCAAAGTGGAGAAACGCTGTTGGTACATGGCGGTTCCTCCGGTATTGGTACTACGGCGATCCAATTGGCATATCGTTTGGGCGCACGGGTTTTTACCACAGCGGGCTCAGAGGGAAAGTGTACGGCCTGTGAAATACTCGGTGCGGAAAGGGCAATCAATTACCGGGTGGAGGACTTTGTGCAAGTCGTGCGAGAAGCCACTGGAGATCACGGTGCTGATGTCATCCTGGATATGGTGGGAGGGGACTATATTGACCGCAATATAAGTGTGGCGGCTTACGATGGCCGGATTGTCAATATTGCCTATCAGCGGGGCGCTGAGGTGCAGGTCAACATGCTGCCGGTCATGCTCAAGCGCTTGATATTGACCGGCTCTACCCTGAGACACCGCACGGCACAAGTTAAAGCAGAAATCGCGCACGCACTGGAGGCCCGGGTCTGGCCGTTGATTGCGAACGGCAAAGTCCGCCCGCAGATAGCGGCGCAGTTTCCGCTGGAGCAGGTGGCAGAGGCGCACCGACTGCTGGAAGCCGGTAAAGTCATTGGGAAAATCGTGCTCACTGTATAACCCGGCTTTATATTAGTCGTGGAGCAGTACCTAAAAAGGGGCTCCTTTCGAAACTCGGGCAGTGGGCCAATGCGTCTGCCTAACTAGGGCAGAGTCCCAGGTTTTTTCTAGTTATTCATGCGACGACGGTACAGTAACTCCTTGGTGATGATCCCTGTCGAGGCTTTGTCAGGGGGAGGCGATATGCAGCACCTGGGAGGTTCTATCCGCGCCGATGTGTCGGTTTTCAAGTAGTTGCCCCAAGCAACAGGAGGTGACAATCTCGAAGGGAATAATGGAACTCAACGGTTAAGCAGCAATAGGAAAATTCCAAAATATCTGGGGTGAATTCAGCCCTCTGTGGATTCGACTTGTGCGGTAAAGTGCCCACGGGCCAGCCTGACTTTGACCTTTTGCTTGGGAACCAGGGCGCAGCTGTCTTTCAACGCCCCGCCTTCCAGGTCCATAACAATGGCGTAACCCCGCTGCAAAACTGCCAGGGGGTTCACGTTATTGAGCAGCTGAGCAATATGCAAAAAGGTGTCGCGGCTGTGCTGGAGTTGTTGTTTGGCTGCACGCTGGAGGCTGCGCTGGGCCTGCTCAACCTGCCTGTGCTTGTCGTGAATATGGTGCTTGGGATGACAATGGGCTAAGGCCCGCCGAGCTGTAGAGAGCCTGGTTTGGCGCTGTTGCACCTGCTGTTGCCCCACTGCGATCAGGCGTATCTCGAGATGGTCCAGGCGTTGGGCACGGTTTAGCAGTTGCTCTTTGGGATGGCGCAAGCGGTTGCGCTTCAGCATTACCCGCTGGTGCAGCTGGTGTAACTGGTGCTGTAGGGCTCGAAACAAGCGGCGCCTGTCACTTTCCAGCCGCTGGAATAATTCGCGACTATTGGCACTGGCAATTTCTGCTGCAGCCGATGGGGTAGGGGCACGCAAGTCAGCAACTAGGTCTGTGACAGAGTTATCGGTTTCATGCCCCACGGCGGAAATAGTGGGAATCGGGCAGGCGGCCAGTGCTCTGGCCACAATTTCCTCGTTAAATGGCCATAGATCCTCAAGAGAGCCACCGCCGCGACCCACGATTAGGAGGTCATGGCGTTGACTGCGCCCGGCTTTTTCAATCGTTTCGGCAATCTGCTGCGCTGCTCCCTGGCCTTGTACCGCCACTGGCCACAATCCTATTTCTGCAGCCGGATGGCGCCGGTGTAGGACATGGATCATGTCGTGGATGACTGCGCCGATAGGTGAGGTGATAATGCCAATATTGAGAGGCAGGTAGGGCAATGGGCGCTTGCGCGCACTGTCGAACAGCCCCTCTGCCCGAAGCTTGACTTTGAGCTGCTCCAACTGGCGCATCAGTATACCGAAACCGGCCTCTTCCATATGCTCCACTACCAGCTGGAACTCCCCACGCCCTTCATACAGGCTCACTCTTGCGCGGATCAGCACCTCGCGACCATTTTGCGGTTGGAAGGCAACGCTGCGGTTGCGGTTGCGAAACATGGCGCAACGCACCTGTGCGCGGGCGTCTTTGAGGCTGAAATACCAGTGTCCGGAACTGGGTTTGGCAAAGTTGGATATTTCCCCATTGACCCACAACAAGGGTACGCTGTTCTCCAACAGGTGCTTTACCTCCCAGTTCAGCTCGCTGACTGACAGGACACTTCGCTTGGTACCTGGGGGTAGGGAGGCCGGTTGCATTGGTTGCTCTCACGAGAAGGTTGGGGCAGCAATATTGCAGTAACGCCGCGAGAGGTAAAACCTTTTGCCCGATAATTTCGGTTTTCAGCAAATTGCCGTTTGCGTCTTGGGCGCTTGGAGGTATAATCGCGCCGATACCCAATCCCGCCTATTTTTTCGAGGTTTGAGTGTCAATGTCTGAATCCAGTCTGCGCATCGCGCGCGAAGCCCTCACTTTCGACGACGTTCTGCTCGTACCCGGTTATTCCGAGGTGACCGCCAAGGATGTCAGTCTCAAAACCAAACTGTCCCGCAACATTTCCCTGAATATCCCCATGGTATCCGCTGCCATGGATACGGTAACAGAGGCGCGGCTGGCTATTGCTCTGGCTCAGGAGGGCGGTATTGGCATTATTCACAAAAGCATGTCTATAGAGAAGCAGGCCCTTGAGGTGCGCGCGGTGAAGAAATTCGAAGCCGGTGTGGTCAAGGACCCCATTACCATTGAATCTGATGCCACTGTGCGCGAGCTGATAGCGCTCACCGCGCACCACAATATCTCCGGTGTTCCGGTGATGGATAAAGGCGACTTGGTAGGTATTGTTACCAGCCGTGATGTGCGCTTTCTCACCGACTTAGATGTCAGTGTGGCCAGCATCATGACCCCGAAGGAGCGTTTGGTAACTGCCCATGAAGGCGCATCCCCCAACCAGGTGCGCGAGCTGCTTCACCAGCACCGCATCGAAAAAGTGCTAGTGGTGGACGATGATTTCGAGCTGCGCGGCCTGATTACGGTTAAGGATTTTAATAAGGCGGAGCAGTACCCTAATTCCTGCAAGGATTCCGATGGCCGCTTACGCGTAGGCGCTTCAGTGGGCACAAGCCCTGACACCGATAACCGTGTAGCGGCATTGGTGGAGGCCGGCGTGGATGTATTGGTGGTGGATACCGCCCACGGCCATTCTCGTAACGTGATTGATCGAGTGCGGCGGATCAATAGGATGCACCCCCAGGTGGATGTGATCGGGGGCAATATTGCTACTGGTGAAGCTGCACGGGCCTTGCTTGAGGCTGGTGCCGATGCGGTGAAAGTGGGCATTGGTCCGGGTTCTATCTGCACTACCCGTATCGTGACGGGAATCGGTGTGCCCCAGGTGACTGCGATTGCAGAGGTTGCCAGGGCACTGGAAGGTACCGGAGTCCCGATGATTGCCGATGGTGGTATCCGCTACTCTGGTGATATTTCCAAGGCCATTGTTGCCGGCGCTTCCTCGGTTATGATGGGCTCGATGTTTGCCGGTACGGAAGAGGCACCCGGTGAGGTGGAACTGTACCAGGGGCGTACCTACAAATCCTACCGAGGCATGGGTTCTCTCGGTGCCATGGCGCGCACCCAGGGCTCATCTGACCGCTATTTTCAGGATGTCAGCAAGGGCGCAGAGAAACTGGTGCCCGAAGGTATTGAAGGACGCGTTCCCTACAAGGGGCCGCTGTCTGTCATCGTGCACCAGATGATGGGTGGGCTGCGCTCGGCCATGGGCTATACCGGCAGTGTGGATGTTGAAACCATGCGCACCCGCCCGGAATTTGTCCGAGTGACTGCTGCAGGTATGGGCGAATCCCATGTGCATGATGTGCAGATCACAAAGGAAGCGCCCAATTACCCGGTGAGTGGACGGTAGGGACTGGAAGCTGCCCCCAGACGACAAACCACAGCCTCAAAAACAAGCGGCAAACGGACCTTTTGGTCCGTTTGCCGCTATTTTTTCATTGTATCGAGTCAATCATGAGCCAAGATATCCATTCCAGTCGAATACTGATCCTGGACTTCGGGTCCCAGTACACTCAGTTGATTGCCCGTCGCGTACGCGAGTTGGGTGTTTTTTCCGAAATCCGCGCTTTTGATATGAGTGAGGAGGAGATTCGCGAGTACAACCCAAAAGGCATTATCCTGGCCGGTGGTCCCGAGTCTGTGCCGGAAACGGGCTCGCCTCGTGCGCCGGAAGTGGTTTTCAACCTAGGAGTGCCGGTATTGGGCATTTGTTACGGCATGCAGACCATGGCGCATCAGCTTGGCGGTGCGGTGCAGGGTAGCCGTGTGCGCGAATTTGGATACGCCCAGATTAAGGTTGAAGGCACTTCAAGTTTGCTGCGTGATATCAAGGATCACCTCAGCGATGATGGTAATGCACTGCTGGATGTTTGGATGAGCCATGGGGATAAAGTGGTACAGATGCCAGGGGGCTTTATGCGTATGGCTTCTACGGATTCCTGCCCCATTGCAGGTATGTACAACGCAGAGAAGAACTTCTTCGGCGTGCAGTTTCACCCGGAAGTGACGCACACTTTGCAGGGTGCGCGTATCTACGAGCACTTTGTGATAGATATTTGTGGCTGCGAAAAACTGTGGACGCCTGCGAACATTATTGAAGACGTTGTCGCCAGAGTGCGTGAACAGGTGGGCAAGTGCAAGGTACTGCTGGGATTGTCCGGCGGTGTCGACAGCTCCGTGGTGGCAGCACTTCTGCACAGGGCGATCGGTGATCAGCTGACCTGTGTATTTGTGGACAATGGCCTGCTGCGCAAAAGCGAAGGCGACCAGGTAATGCAGATGTTCGCCGAGAACATGGGGGTATGTGTAATTCGTGCAGACGCTGAAGACTACTTCCTCTCTCGCTTGGCGGGTGTGGTTGAGCCTGAGTCCAAGCGCAAGATTATCGGCAATGCCTTTATTGAGGTGTTCGACCGGGAAGCCTCCAAACTGCGGGATGTAAAATTCCTGGCCCAGGGCACCATCTATCCAGATGTTATTGAGTCCGCTGCCGCCAAGACAGGTAAGGCACATGTTATCAAGTCTCATCACAATGTGGGCGGCCTGCCGGAGGACATGCAATTTGCGCTGGTGGAGCCCCTGCGGGAGCTGTTCAAGGACGAGGTGCGCAAGATCGGGCTGGAGCTAGGGCTGCCTTACGATATGGTATACCGCCACCCCTTTCCGGGTCCGGGCCTGGGTGTGCGTATCCTAGGGGAGGTGAGGAGGGAATATGCGGATATCCTGCGTGAGGCAGATGCAATTTTTATCGAGGAGTTGCACAAGTCCGATTGGTATCACAAAACCAGCCAGGCATTTGCCGTGTTCCTGCCGGTGAAATCAGTCGGTGTGGTGGGTGATGGTCGTCGCTACGAATATGTGGTGGCTCTTCGCGCTGTGGAAACCGTGGATTTTATGACAGCGCGCTGGGCGCATCTGCCCTACCAACTGATCGAGAAAGTCTCCAATCGCATTATCAATGAGATAGCGCAAATTTCCCGCGTGGTATATGACGTATCCAGCAAGCCGCCGGCGACGATCGAGTGGGAGTAAATTGTATACAGCCAAGTGAATTTAAAATAGCAAGTGATGATTTGTAAATCTCAACAATATGCCTAAAGGGCTTTTGACTTTAAAAAGTAAACAATGTCGCTGAAGTTCGATCCAGATTTGTCTCAACCTGTGGCAACGGGCTAAGTCCCCGGCATTTAAACAGGTTTAGTGTTTAATTTTCCGTATGAGCCCCTCTTGCGCGGTGGAGGCTACAAGGAGACCATCGCGGGTGAAGATCTGGCCGCGGGTGTATCCGCGCGCGCCGCTGGCCGAAGGGCTGTCGGTGACATACAAAAGCCACTGATCCATGCGGAAATCCCGGTGGAACCACATGGCATGGTCGATACTGGCGGGCATCAGGTGGGGGTCAAACAGGGAGGTATGGTGCGGTTGCAGAGAGGTGCCCAGCAGGCCCATATCCGATGCATAGCAGAGGGCGGCGCGGTGCTCCATTGGGTCGTCGGACATGCCGCCCTCTGCGCGCAGCCAGAACTTGCACTTGGGCTCGTGGATTTCGGTAGCAAAGTAGCTGTGGGGGTCAACGGGGCGAAAGTCGATCATATAGCGCCGCTGATCGTACTGTGGGCTGACAAGCCCCGCTTCCAGCGCCAGCTGCTGGGTGTTTTTCAGGCTCTCCGGCGCCGGAATCTCCCCGTTGGGCATATCCGTCTGATGATCGAAGCCTGCCTCCTTGATTTGAAACGAAGCGGACATGTTAAAGATGGCCCGCCCCCGTTGCTTGGCAACAACCCGCCTGGTGGTGAAGCTGCCACCATCTCGGATGGGATCAACTTCATAGATAACAGGTAATTCACTAGAGCCTGGGCGTAAAAAGTAGGCGTGCAGGGAGTGGGGCAGACGGCTTTCTACCGTCCGGCTGGCGGCAGTCAGGGCCTGGCCCAGCACTTGTCCGCCAAAAAGTATTTTTCGATAGTTTTCCACATGGTGGCGGCTGCGAAAGAGGTTGCGATCCAGCTCTTCGACATCGAGTAGTTTGTTCAGTGTTTCAGACATGGACAAGGTTACCTGTTCACCGGGATATCCAATGGGCCCTTCATACTCTGGCTGACTGTCGCCTGGCAGAAATAGCGCAACTGCCCGGGGTTACTTGTATCTCTGGCTCCCGAGTTGGATTCACTCACAATTGGACTGGCCGACAGGCTAATAATAGGAATAGTCGGGATTGTCCGGGAGGGCGTACATAGGTTGCTCAGCGCGGGAATAATAACAGTAGATGACGCGAAAAACATCAATAGTCATAGTTTTGTCCACCTGCTTACTGAACAGGCCTTCAGCCACTGATCTGCGAGCAAGTGGACGCCAGGTAGGCTTTTGTCTGCTTAAAGGGGGATCGGGGAGTAAGGGTTAGGGCTTTTTTTGGATGAATTGATCAAAATTCATACATAATGGCTTGTCTTTCTTCGTATTAACTAGACTAATTTCCCGATTTGCTTTTCCAAGCGACTCGAATTGCCTATTATTCATGAACAAATAGTCAATTTCAGTTCCCAATAGTACGGGCAGAAAGGGTTGGAAATATGGATAAGGCAAAAGAGAAGGTTCAGAGGTTTCGCGCACGAGAGCAGCGCATCCTGGATGCAGCTCTGGAGCTTCTGCTGGAGCACGGTGAAGAAAAGGTCACTGTTGAGCAGATTGCCGATCGTGTGGATATCGGCAAAGGCACTATCTACAAGCACTTTGTTTCAAAGACGGAAATCTATATGCGCTTGTTGATGGATTATGAGCGGTCTCTTGCCGAACGGCTCAAGGTGGCTGTGGGTAATGCTGAACGGGGGGATATTGCTGCACCGGCTCGGGCCTACTTTGAGTCCCGTATGGCCGATCCCGGCAAGGATCGACTCTTTCAGCGCCTGGAAGAGAAGATCATCGCCCTGAACCAGGCCCCTGAGATGATCGCCGAGCTCCATACAATCCGCAATGCCATTGCCTCTGCACTGAACCGGGTATTTGAGCGCAGGATGGAGCAGGGCATGATCAAGAGGGTGCCAGCTTACTATTACTACTCTACCTATTGGGCTTTGGTTCAGGGGGCTGTAGAGCTTTACCATTCCAAGTCGTTCGCCGATGTGATTGAGGATAGAGAGGGCCTGATGGAGTTCATTATGGATGTGGGTGTCCATATCGGCGATATCTCTGCCCGCAAGCCCCAGGAAACCAGCCATTCTGGTGACATCGCGGGCCCGTCCTTTGGCTGAACCACTTTTCCAGCAGTTGCAGGCGTTGCAGAAGGCGTTTCAAGGACACCCCCCGGTTGAACGGTGGAATCCAGATTTATGCGGCGATATGGATATGGTCATCAAGCGCGACGGCCGATGGGTACACGAGGGCAGTGAGATCCGCCGCCAATCACTGGTCAAGTTGTTTGCCGGGATTTTGAAGCGGGAAGGGGGGGAGTACTTTCTGGTAACTCCTGTGGAGAAGATGCGCATTCAAGTAGAAGACGTGCCTTTTGTAGCGACTCAGGTGGCACGCAATGCGAATGGCGATGCGCAGACGTTGTTGTTTACCACCAATGTGGGTGATGTTATTGCGCTGGATGAAGCATCTAATTGGCGCTTGCAGCAGTTCGGAACCCCTTCCCGACTAATCCCTTATCTGGAAGTTCGCGGTGGTCTTCAAGCGAGGGTCTCCCGTGATGTCTTCTACCAGTTAGTCGATTGGGCTGAAGAGGATAACAATGATTGCGAAGGTACCGGAAAACTGTTTGTTCGGAGTGCCAGTAAAGACTATTTACTCGGTTCTTATAATTGATGTTATGCTATTTATAAAGTGAGAGGCAGTATTTCGCTGACTCTGGGCTTCTGCACGAGTTCATCACTTCTCAAGAAAGATCCCACCCTGACTTTACCGCTGCCCATTTAAGTTTTGTGTTTATGACGGGAAAAGCAGGCATTCCCTGTTGCCATTTCATTTATTTGAAGCATTACTGAAGTTTTTATGCAATAAAAAATTCAAAAAAAATGCAAGCCTATGTGTTTTTATTGGAAAAATTATTAAAAATATAAAAATTTAACAAATCCGCAACATGGCGTTTCTACACTCCTCCGCGCTCATATCACTTAGGTGAAAAAGCAAACGTAATTTTCGGGCAATCAAAAAGTGTGTTGTTTGGTTTGATGGTTATCAGTCCTCTCAATGCTTATGAGCTGCCCATATCAATGGGTGAGATTCCTGTAGGGGGAAACATGAAGCGCGTACAGAATAGGCTTTTGCTGGTTGCTGTCATTGCAGCACTTATGGCTGGTTGTGATAGTGGTGGGATTAATATTGAACCGACCACTGTTGACAATTCGACAAACACCGGCGGGGGAACAAACACACCCGTAACTTCCTATGATGGTCCTTGTGCTTACTATGAACAAGGGGATGGCACTATTGTTCACGGTGACTACAACGAGTCAAAAGGTAATTGTGAGTACCAGCGTGATTTCGTAGATGCTGGCAACCCTTTGATGCACGATATCACTTTGGCCACTTTGGCTGACGGCGGAGCTCATGTATTTATTGGGAGTTTAGTAATTGGTCAAAACTACGATTCCCACGCTGATATGCAAGCAGCTGGTATCACCCAGGGCGGTGATGGTGCCAAACTGACTATTGAGCCAGGTGTTACAGTGGCATTTAACTCCGCCGCGGAATCACTGGTGATTAACCGCGGCTCTCAGATTTTTGCGGTGGGTACTTCAAGCGCGCCAATTACTGTTACCTCGTTATCTGATGTGAACGGTGAGATCTCTGATCCGGAAGCCGTTGGTGAGTGGGGTGGGATGGTTGTCAATGGTTTCGGTGTCACTAATAAATGTGAATACACTGGATCTGTAGATGATGGTGATCTGGCAATGGCTGACGGTGAGTGTAATGTTGACGTAGAGGGCCTCATTGGTGATGCCGTATCAAATTATGGTGGAGAGAATAATGCTGATAACTCAGGCAAGCTGAGTTATTTTCGTGTAAAACACACAGGGTTTGATGTAGTGCCAGGTAATGAACTGAATGGTATTACTTTTGGTGCTGTTGGCTCCGGTACAGTTCTGGAAAATATTCAAGCCTACTCTACTCAAGATGATGGGGTTGAGTTTTTCGGTGGCGCTGTAAACATGACTAACTATGTTGCCATGTTTGTTAACGATGACAGTATCGATATTGATGAAGGTTATCGTGGCACTATTACCAACTCTCTGGTCATTCAGGGCCAGTCAGAAGGTGCAAACTGTATCGAGTCTGATGGTATTGGTAGCTATTCAAGTAAAGACGACGATACTATCCAAGACTTCATTGCTCGCGGCCTCAATAGCCGCCCAACAATCGATGGCTTAACCTGTATTATTTCTCCGGTTGATGGTTCTGACGATCCGGGTGCAGGCTGGCGTTTCCGTGAGGCCATTTTCCCAACTGTAATAAACTCTATGGTTGTGGCTACTTTCATTGCTGCAGACACCAAATCTTTGAACGATAACTACTGCTTGCGCATAGATAATGAAGAGACTCTGCAGGGTGCAGAGGATGGTGATATTGTTCTTGAGTCGAATATCTTTGTTTGTGAAGAAAAGACTAATGGTGATGCACTTCCGGGTGGTCAAACTATTCAAGCGTGGGCTGTTGCCAACGAAAATATTTTTGCAGATGTTACGGGTGCGGTTGACCCAACTACAAATGCAAGTACTGACCTGCAAGTTCTTCAAGGTGCAACTCTGCCAATCTTTAGTGTGAACATTTCGGACATGGTGGTAAATGATGTTCCGATTACCATTACTCCAAAAGGCAATCGTGCGTACTTGGGTGCTCTGAGTGAGAGCGAGGCGAATCTCGATTGGACCCGAGGTTGGGCTGTAGGATTGGATAAAAATCTTTGGATCGCCAATTAAGATAGGTGATGCAGTAGGATTACACCCTGATTTCTTTGAGCGCCGCCTTCGCTGATGGAGTCGGCGTCCTATTTCATTGTACTACCTTATTAGTCAGAAACTGTAAGAGACTGAGTAATGATTAAAAATGAAATATTTCGAAGAGCGCCGCTGGTACTGGCTATTGCCGCGGTCTCTTCGTTTGTCTCTAATGCCTATGCACAGGAAGAACAGCATAACATTCCTACCGCTTCAGAACCGCACATTAGTATTCCGGCAATCGAGGAAGTACTCATTCAAGGGCGTCTGCAAGATTCTGCACAGACACTACTCAATGAGAGGCTTGAAGAAGAAGTTCTGACCGATATGTTGGGTTCGGAAATGATTAGCCGTGTCGGCGACTCTACTGTGGCTGCGGCTCTAAGACGAATTCCGGGATTGTCATTAGTAAATAACAAGTTTGTGTATGTTCGGGGCTTAGGAGAGAGATATTCTAGTACCACTCTGAATGGTGCAGCGGTTCCGTCACCAGATTTGACGCGAAACGTTATTCCTTTAGATATTTTCCCAACTTCAGTGGTTGACTCTCTCGTTGTGCAAAAAAGCTATTCAGCGGATAAGCCTGCGAGCTTTGGTGGAGGTAACGTGGATATCCGTACTAAGGATATTCCAGATCAACTTACATATTCACTGGAAGTTGGCATTGGCTTTAATAGTGAAACTGATGGAGAAGCTCTGAGTTATTCTGGTGGGGGTGACGATGTGTTCGGTACCGATGATAGCTCTCGGGCTATGCCTAAAGAACTCAGTGCAGCGCTTGATCGCTTCTTGGGACGTTTAGATGTCAACAGTATTCGCAACACTCTGATTACGGAGGGAAATGTATATTCATCTCCACGAGAGGCTCGTGCAGCGGCAGAGAGTTTGAATCGAAATCTAGCGCTAGAGTTGAATCGGGATATCGCGATTGAAGAGGAATCCACTAACCCTGACTCAGACATTAGGGCGAGCGTAGGCAATCGCTTTAATATTGATGACAAGTGGGAGCTGGGATTCCTAGCCAGTGGTTCTTATAAGAGCAGGTGGCGAGAGGGGGAAACCACCCAGCGTATCTACGGTGATCCGAAAGAACAGTACGGTATTAAGATTGAATCTACATCAACAGTTGATATCACAGGCAGCTTGAATGTCGGCGTGAGTTACTCTGCTGAGCACACTATTGGACTGACCAGTTTATTTCTGCGAAATACTGATGATACGACATATATAAAAGATTTCTTCAATGAGAACTCTTCCAAGTCGGATGGCGCTGGGTTTAGAGATTACTCAATACGATATGAAGAACGGGAGCTCTTTGTTAATCAACTAAAAGGCACCCACTCAATTGGTGAGGAAACCAAGTCCTTGTTTGGCAATATGTTGAACTGGGTGCCTGAGGATTTGGTATTAGACTGGTATTTCTCTGATTCGACAGCAACTACAGATATTCCTAACGAAGTGGTTGTTCAGGCTTTTACAGACAATGACCCGACTACCGGGGAGGTTCTCGATTCTTCTATACGCATGAATAACGGTAGTGCGAGCTTTCGTTTTACTGAACTTGAAGATGAGGTCCGCAGCTATGGCTGGTCTGCAACTCTACCCATCGAGTTCAGTGCTTCTGTGCTCGAGTTAAGTGGCGGTTATGCCTACAGAGAAAAAGGTCGAATGTATAAAGAGACTCGCTTTGGTTTGGGTATTTTAGAAGTTTCTGATGATGCAATACTAAAAGGTCCTCTTGATGCGGTTTTCAGTGATGAAAACATACTGAATCCCGAAAATAACTACAGCCTTGTGCGTGCGGGTATTGACAATAGGAGCTATATCGCCGCTACGACTACCGACGCAGTCTTCGGTAAAGTTGACTGGACCTATAATGAAGTCTGGCGCGTATCTGCAGGTGCACGCTGGGAGGATTATAATCAGGTCGCGCTGGACTGGAACCCCTATGGTTACACTATACAAGAACCTCAGGTCACTACTGACCCTGAAGAGCTGGTCAACTCTGTATTTAGAGAAGATAAAATTTACCCGGCTCTCTCTCTTACGTATACGAGTGATTTTTGGGCTGAGACTTTCCAGCTGCGTCTCGCGGCATCGCAAACAGCGATTCGTCCAGATCTGCGCGAGATCACCGATGCCGTATACCTTGATCCTATTACCGGTGAACGCGTTAGTGGCAATTCTAGCGTTCGCCCATCCGAAGTAACCAGCTTTGATATCCGTGCCGAATGGTTCTTCGGTAGCGGAGACAGCCTGACAGTTTCTACTTTCTACAAAGAAATCACTGACCCAATTGAGTTCTTTGAGAAGGCAACGAGTGATACAGATATTGGGCGTGAGATCATAAACGCAGAGTCTGGCGAACTTATAGGTGTTGAGCTTGAGGGCTTGAAGACCATGGGTTTCCTTGGGGAGACCATGGATGGTTTCTTCCTGCAAGGTAACGTTACGGTACAAGATGCTGAACTGGTTGCAGGTGTTGAAGCGGATTCACCTACCAACGATGTTCGATCTATGGCTGGAGCATCAGATTATGTGGTTAATATACTGGTAGGATTTGATTCTCCAGATGGTAATCATTCTGCAACTATGGGTTATAATGTGTTTGGTGAACGCTTATACCTTGCGGGTCGACTGGGTTCTCCCGATGCTTTTGAGCAGCCTTTTCACTCCTTAGACATGACTTATTTCTGGTATCCCACTGAAGAAGTGACAGTTAAGCTAAAAATGCAAAACTTGCTTGACCAGTCGGTAGAGATTGAGCGGGATGGGGTGATCGTATTTGAGCGAGCGCCTGGGCAAAATTTTGCACTCAATGTAGAGTACAAATTCTAATGCGTATCTGACTTTATCATTATCAGACTTTGCCAAACTGGGACAGGATTTATCTTTTGCAGCATTTTTATACTTTGCCAAAGGTCAGCTTTGCTAAGTAATTTATTGCCAATAAGATTTAAATTTGATTGTCCCGCAGAAGGTTAAGGTTGTTGAGCTGTTTATGCCTTTTTGAGTACTGATCTCAACTAAAAATGGCGCAGTATTTATATGCGCCATTTTTCTATGAACAACACAGGCTACATATTCGGATAATTGGGCCCGCCGCCGCCTTCCGGTGCTACCCATACAATATTCTGGGTGGGGTCTTTGATGTCGCAGGTTTTGCAGTGCACACAGTTCTGCGCGTTGATCTGGAAACGTTTCCCTCCGGCATCTTCAACCACTTCATACACACCGGCAGGGCAGTAGCGTTGCGCCGGCTCGTCGTAGATCGGCAGATTGTGATTTAGCGGAACCTCGGCATCTTTCAAAATCAGGTGGCAGGGCTGGTCTTCTTCGTGGTTGGTGTTTGAGATAAACACGGAAGACAACTTGTCGAAGCTGAGAATGCCATCGGGTTTTGGGTAATTGATCTTTTTACAGTCCGCTGCCGGTTTCAACTGGGCGTGATCGGCCTTGGCGTCGTGTAGTGTCCAGGGCAGTTTACCTCTGAAAAGGTTAATATCCACAAATGCGTATGCAGAGCCGAGGATATTACCCCACTTGTGCTGGGCCGGGCCGAAGTTGCGCTGCATGTGCAGCTCCTTCCAGGCCCAGCTATTACGGTATTTGGTGCTGTAATTGGTCAGCTCTGCATTGTTACGCCCAGCGGCAATGGCTTCCGCCACACTTTCAGCGGCGATCATGCCGGATTTCATCGCTGTGTGATTACCCTTGATTTTGGCGAAGTTCAGGGTGCCGGCGTTGTCGCCGATCAGCAGGCCGCCGGGGAAGGTCATTTTGGGCAGGGACTGCAGGCCACCTTTGACAATGGCGCGTGCGCCGTAGGCCATGCGCTGTCCACCATCCAGATATTGCCTGATCACCGGGTGGTGTTTGTAGCGCTGGAACTCCCCATATGGGTCGACGTGCGGATTGCTGTAGGCCAAGTCGGTAATCAGGCCGACCACAACCTGGTTGTCCTCCAAATGATAGAGGAAGCCGCCGCCGTGAGTGCCGCTCTGGTTCAAGGGCCAGCCAGCACTGTGCACTACCAGACCCGGCTGATGCCTATCCGTGGGCACTTTCCAGATTTCCTTGATGCCGATGCCATAGTGCTGTGGATCGGCGCCAGCATCCAGCTTAAAGTGCTCAATCAATTGCTTGCCCAGGTGGCCGCGGCAACCCTCGGCGAAGAGGATGTACTTGGCGTGCAGTTCCATACCCGGCATATAGGCCTCTTTGTGCTCGCCATTGATGCCAATGCCCATATCACCGGTGGCAATCCCTTTTACGGCACCCTCCGCATTGTAGAGAATTTCAGCAGCGGCAAAGCCGGGAAAAATTTCTACCCCCAGGTTTTCCGCTTGCTCGGCCAGCCAGCGGCACAGGTTGCCCAGGCTGATAATGTAGTTGCCCTCGTTGTGCATGGTGCTGGGTACAAACAGGTTGGGGACCTTGATGGAGGTTTCGTCACTGCGCAACACGTAAATATCGTCGCCTGTGACCTCGGTATTGAGGGGGGCCCCGCGCGCTTTCCAGTCGGGAAAAAGTTCATTTAACGCGGTTGGCTCAAAGACTGCCCCTGAGAGAATATGGGCGCCCACCTCGGAGCCCTTTTCCACTACACAGACAGAGATTTCCTCGTTGAGCTGGCGGATACGGCAGGCTGAGGCCAGTCCGGCGGGACCGGCACCCACGATCACTACATCGTATTCCATTGACTCCCGTTCCACGGCACTCTCCTCGGCGGTTGTAGTCCACTTTTACGGCCACTTGGCCATGCTATTGATGGCAGATTATATAGGCGTTTAATCATCCCTACCAATTGCATGACTACTCATTTGCTATGGCAAATACGCTGTATTTCAAGGGGTTGGGGAGAGGGAGCAAGAGTTTTTATCCTGGGAAATAGATTTTATGAATGGCAGGCGCGACTTCTATTTGGCTATTGATTTTACGCTATAGAACCGCCACCATACACGCCGTTCAAACACTTGTTTGACCGGAACGCCATATCCGTTCGCGATGTGAATCGTCAGTCGCGGCTGTTAAAACGCATATTTGAGACGGGATTTCCATGAAAGTTCTTGTAGCTGTGAAACGCGTTGTCGACTACAACGTCAAGGTTCGCCCCAAGGCGGATGGCTCTGACGTTGATATTGCCAATGTCAAAATGTCTATCAACCCCTTCTGCGAAATTGCAGTGGAAGAGGCGGTGCGCCTGAAGGAAAAAGGTGTTGTCAGCGAGATAGTTGCCGTTTCCATGGGTCCCAAGTCGTGCCAGGAACAAATTCGTACCGCGCTGGCACTGGGGGCCGACCGCGGTATCCTGGTGGAAACTGATGCCGAGCTGCAACCCCTGGCGGTGGCCAAATGCCTGAAAGCCATTGTTGAAAAGGAAGAGCCGCAGTTGGTGATTCTGGGTAAACAGTCTATTGATGGAGACAACAACCAGACTGGTCAGATGCTGGGGGCACTGACCGGTATGGGGCAGGGCACTTTCGCTTCGGAGGTCGTTGTAGAGGAGGATATCGTCCGGGTTACCCGTGAGATTGATGGCGGCCTGCAAACTGTCGAGTTAACACTGCCGGCCATTGTAACGACGGATCTGCGCCTGAATGAACCGCGCTACGCATCCCTGCCCAATATCATGAAGGCGAAGAAAAAGCCTCTCGATATCACCACACCGGACGCGCTGGGTGTGGATATTGCTCCGCGCACCAAAACTCTAAAGGTTGAGCCGCCGGCGGAACGTCAGGCCGGGGTGAAAGTGGCCGATGTGGCCGAGCTGGTAGAGAAACTTAAGAACGAGGCGAAGGTAATCTGATGAGCATCCTGGTTATTGCAGAACACGATAATGCCGAGTTGAAGGGGGCAACATGCAATACCGTTGCCGCGGCCAAGGCCATCGGTGGGGATATTGCGGTATTGGTTGCCGGTGCTGGTTGTGCCGCCGTTGCAGACGCGGCAGCGAAAGTAGACGGCGTTTCCAAGGTGTTGTTGGCAGATAATGCCGCTTACGAGCATCAGTTGGCTGAAAATACTGCCAGGCTCGTTGTCGACCTGGGCAGAGACTTTAGTCACATCCTGGCTTCTGCCACCACTACGGGCAAAAATATGCTGCCACGCGCCGCTGCACTACTGGATGTGCAGCCGATTTCCGACATTATTGCCGTTGAGAGCGCAGATACCTTCAAGCGCCCGATTTACGCCGGCAATGTTGTTGCAACTGTACAGAGCAGCGATACCATCAAAGTGCTGTCGGTCCGTGCCACTGCCTTCGAAGCCGTGGCCACTGAGGGGGGTAGCGCCCCCATTGAGTCCATTGACAGGGCTGATGACGCGGGTGTTTCCTCTTTTATTGGCGAAGAACTCGCCAAGTCCGACCGTCCGGAACTTACTGCGGCCCGTGTGGTCATCTCTGGTGGGCGTGGAATGCAAAATGGCGAAAATTTCGAGATGCTGTACAAGCTGGCCGACAAGCTCGGTGGGGCGGTCGGTGCTTCCCGCGCTGCAGTAGATGCCGGTTTTGTGCCCAACGATATGCAGGTGGGTCAAACCGGTAAGATCGTCGCTCCTGATCTCTATATTGCCGTCGGTATTTCCGGCGCCATCCAGCATTTGGCGGGTATGAAGGACTCCAAGGTGATTGTAGCCATCAACAAGGATGAGGAAGCACCTATATTCTCTGTTGCGGACTACGGCCTGGTGGCGGATTTGTTTGAAGCGGTTCCCGAGCTTGAAGCAAAACTGTAATCCTTAACGACCATACTGACCAATCATGGAAAAGGCGGCGATAAGCCGCCTTTTCCGTTTTTAGGTGGAACTAGCGTGCTATCAGGGTGGGAGGAGTGGGGTGTTTTCCGTGTTTAATCGGGCGAGAGCGTTGCCTTTACCGGGCTGAAGCAAGAAAATAGACGCCAAAAACCAATTACTTCAGAAAGTTGGATTTGAAAGTGGGTATATCCATGTTCCCGTTACCGCGAGCGGTTGGCTCAATTGGCACCAGGTTTCGCCAGGGTGGGCCGCGCAAGGCATTGTCCAGAAGTACCATGGCAGCCTCCGCTGTGGGCCTGTTGTGGCTGTCCGGCAATCTGTTTGCCTATGGCGCCCTGTTCATGCCTGCCAAACCGCAAGTGTCCCTGTTGGCGGAACGCACACCCCGCGACGCGAACGTATCCCAGCCGGCCTCTATTCCGAATACCCCTTTCTTTGGTCTCGCGGAAACCAAGAAAAAAGAGGTTGTCCCTGAAGTTGACCTCGCCAACCTGCCTGCCACCCAACTGAATATTGTGCTTTCCGGTGTGCTGGACAGTAGCAATAAGGGCAATGCCAGCGCCCTGGTGGCCGAGAAGGGCAAACCGGCAAAGCGCCTGTATGTGGGGGATGCCCTGCCGGGCGGGGCGGAGCTGTATTCTGTTGAGGTGGATCACGTGGTTCTTCGTCGCAATGGCAGGATGGAGAAATTGACCTATCCGGAAGTGGATGGGCGTCCGGATGTTCCCATAAGAAATTACTCCAACCTGGCACGCAGGGCCAGCCAAAATAGTGCCAGGAGCACTGTAAGAAGAGCGGAAAACCAACAGAGCATTCGGGAGCGGATGGAAAAATTGCGCGAACTGGCCCGCGAGCGCCGCGCTCAGCTTCAGCCTCAATGAGCCTGCCAAACTGATCGATTTGGTTTTTTTACATTTACTAGAGCCCCATAAATAATGATTAAAATGTTGTATCGACGGCTGATTGTGGTCGGATTGAGTTTTTTGGTATCTACTGCAGTGCTGGCTCAGGGCCCCGAAAGGGTGACGCTCTCTCTCGACAACGCAGATATTCGCGATTTAATTAACTGGGCGGCGGACTTCACTGGAAAAAATATTATTGTTCACCCTAATGTCAAGGGAAAGGTGACGGTGGTTGCCGGTGATCCCATGACCCACGATGAGGCCTTCGATGTGTTTATGTCGGTGCTTCAGGTGAATGGTTTCAGCCTGGTAGAGCAAGGCGGTACCTGGAAAGTGGTGCCCGATGCGCTTGCCAAGCAGCAAGCGATTCCTGTGGCCGACGAAAATACCTTAGCCCCCGCCGAATCCCTGGTTGTACGCACTGTGCGGGTTGAAAATATTTCCGCGGCCCAGTTAATCGCCATGCTGCGGCCGCTTATCCCACAGACCGGTCATTTGGCCGCCTATGCCGATACCAATACCCTGATCATTGCCGACCGTGCGGCGAACATCGATCAGATCGTACGTCTGGTGCGGCAGTTGGACCGCGCCGGCGCCATCGACATTGAAGTGGTACCACTGTTGTTTGCCTCTGCCAAAGAGGTGAAACAGGTGCTCAATGAGCTGCTGCAGTCCGGTGGCGGCAAGCAGGCAGGTAGAGAAGTACAGCCGCTGCGTATCGCCGTGGATGAGCGTTCCAACAGCATTCTCCTGACCGGCGACCCGGTAACCCGCCAGCAGATCAAGACCGTGATCGGCCGTTTGGACCAGCCACTGGACGGCGATGGCAACACCGCTGTGGTCTATGTGCAGTACGCCAATGCTGCGGACCTGAAACCGATTCTCGAGGGCATGAGCGGCAGTATCCAGAATGCGGAAAAGGATCAGCAGGCTGCCGATGTCGAGGTGAGCATTCAGGTGAACGAATCCCTCAATTCCCTGGTACTGACCGCGCCGCCAGCGCTGCTGGAAACCATGAAGGGGGTGATTGCGAAGCTTGATGTGCGCCGTGCCCAGGTATTGATTGAGGCATTGATCGTCGAAGTGACCGAGGGCACTACCAATGAACTGGGTATAAGCTGGATTGCCGGTGCCGACGACAATGTGGTTGCGGGGTGGAACAATACTGCAGGTGTAGATGCTGAGGGCAACCCGAACCCCTTCTCGCTGCCTATTAGCAGTCTTACCGGGCTAAATGCTTTGCACCTGGGATATTTGAGCGGCACGGATATCCGCTTGGCCATTAACGCACTGGCCACGGAAGCCAATGCGAATATCCTGTCTACCCCGACGATTATGGCACTGGACAATGAGGAGGCGGAAATCCTTGTTGGGGAAAATGTGCCTTTTATTACCGGGGAGCAACTGCTCTCCGGCAGCAATGATGACCCCTTCACCACCATTCAGCGCCAAGACGTGGGGACCAGCCTGAAAGTTACCCCGAGGGTGAATAACAACAATTCTGTGACACTGGAAATTGAACAGAAGGTGGAAGATGTGCTACCTGCTGAAGCTGAAGAAGAAACTGGAGCTTCGGATATTATCACCAGCAAGCGCGAAATCCGCACCAAGGTGTTGATTGATGACGGTGCAATCCTGGTGCTGGGCGGGCTGATGCGAGACAAAGTGACCGATAGCATCCAGAAGGTGCCTTTACTGGGGGACATACCCGGTATCGGTCGCCTTTTCCGTAACAATACAAAAAGAGTCGACAAAACCAACCTGATGGTGTTCCTGCGCCCCAAGATCCTGAGTACCCAGGTGGCCGGTTATGAGGAAACCCGCAAATACTATATGGATATGCAGCAGAAGCAGATTTTCCTCAAAGACAGGACCAGCCTGTTGTGGGACTGGCACCGGGGCGATGCACTGCCCGACCTGATGCCGCCAACGGGTACCTACAACGAAAGCCCCGCGCCCGTGGATGGTTCCATTGATGGTGGGGCTGTGGAATTACTGGACGAGGTGCCGGTTGAGGTGCTGGAGATCGAGGAGGGGAAATGACGGTTGAAACAGCACTGGAGGTTCCATCCGTGCGCCGCCTGCCCTACGCTTTCGCCAAGCGCCACCGGGTGCTGCTGGTGGAGCAGGAGGGGCAGCCCCTGTGCCAGTATGTGGCGCCGGCGAACCCCGCGGCAGTTGCCGAGGTTCAGCGCGTTTTTGGCGGCCCTGTCAGCCTACAGGCAGTTGCGGACGAGGCCTTTCAAGTGGCACTGCAGCGCCTCTACGAGAACCGTGAGGGGGGTAATCTCTCCGAGGTCGAGGGTCTCGGTGAGGACCTGGATTTAGCCGCAGTGGCCGATGCCCTGCCGGAGACCGAAGACCTGCTGGAGCAGGAAGACGATGCACCCATCGTCAAACTGATCAACGCGATTTTTGCCGAGTCGCTGAAACAGGGTGCCTCTGATATCCATATCGAGACTTTTGAAAAGCGCCTGGTGGTGCGTTTCAGGGTCGATGGCGTACTGCGCGAGGTCCTCCAGCCCCGGCGCGCACTGGCGCCGCTGCTGGCCTCCCGTATCAAGGTGATGGCCAAACTGGATATCGCCGAGAAGCGCATCCCCCAAGATGGGCGAATCTCCCTGTTGATGGCGGGGCGCGAAGTGGATGTGCGGGTCTCCACCATGCCCTCCTCCGCGGGGGAGCGGGTAGTGATGCGTCTGCTCGACAAGCAGGCAGGCAAGATGGACTTGGCCAAGCTGGGCATGGCGGCAGAGGACCTGCGCGTCATGACCGATCTGCTCGCCCATCCCCACGGAATTATTCTGGTGACCGGGCCCACAGGCTCCGGCAAAACCACCACCCTGTACGCGGGCCTCGGCAGTATCAACAGCCGCGAGAAAAATATTCTCACCGTAGAGGACCCGGTGGAATACAACCTGGAAGGGATAGGCCAGACCCAGGTCAACACCAAGGCGGATATGACGTTTGCCCGCGGCCTGCGCGCCATCCTGCGACAGGACCCAGATGTGGTGATGGTCGGTGAGATTCGCGATTTGGAAACCATGCAGATCGCCATCCAAGCCAGCCTGACCGGCCACCTGGTCCTCTCCACCTTGCATACCAATACCGCCCTGGGGGCGGTGACTCGCCTGGTGGATATGGGCATCGAGCCTTTCCTGCTGTCCTCGAGCCTGATTGGTGTGCTCGCCCAGCGCCTCGTGCGGGTGCTTTGCCCGCAGTGCAGGCAGCCCCATAGGGCCGATGAGAGCGAGCAGAAGGTGCTCGGTGTCGATGCGCAAGCGGAAACGATCATTTATCGCCCGAACGGCTGTGAAGCCTGCAGCCACAGTGGGTATGTGGGGCGGATCGGTATTTATGAGCTGGTGCCCCTCAATGAGACCATGCGCCAGCTGATCCATGACCGCGCTTCGGAAAGCAAGCTGGTAGTGGAGGCGCGCAAGCTGGGGCCGAGTATTCGCGATGATGGTATCGCCAAGGTTCTGGCGGGCAGGACTTCCCTAGAGGAAGTGCTGCGAGTCACCCAGGAGTCCTGACCGTGGCCGCGTTTGAATACACCGCCCTCGCAGCTTCCGGACGCAAAAGCCGGGGCACCCTGGAAGCGGACAGCGCCCGCGCCGCGCGCCAGCAGTTGCGCGCAAAGGGTATGGTGCCTCTGGAGGTGGCCCCGGCCACTGAACGGACTGAAAAGGGGGCAAGCAGTTTTTTGTCCGGCAGTCCCGGCCTCAGTATCAAAAACCTGGCTCTGTTGACCCGTCAGATTGCCACCCTGCTGCGTGCGGGTATTCCCCTGGAAGAGACACTGGGAGCCATCGCCAACCAGAGCCGCAATCAGAAGATTCGCCGGGTGGTGCTGGCAGTGCGCGGCAAAGTGCTGGAGGGGCACAGCTTTGCCCAGGCACTGGGCAGTTTTCCCCGTGCTTTTCCCAAACTCTACCGCGCTACGGTGGAGGCCGGTGAGCATTCGGGGCACCTGGACACTGTCCTCGAGCGCCTCGGTGACTATACCGAGGGACAGCAGCAGTTTCGCCAGAAGGTACAATTGGCGTTGATCTACCCGGTAGTATTGGTTGTTATCTGTGTGCTGGTGGTGACTGGGCTGATGGTGTATGTGGTGCCGGACGTGATCGAGGTATTTACCGGGACCGGTCAGGTGCTGCCATTTGCAACCCGTATTCTGGTTGCACTAAGTGATTTTATCTCCGCCTGGGGCTGGCTGGTGCCGCCCGCACTGGGGGTGGTTGCAGGTGGAGTTGTCCTGATGTTGCGCCGCCCGGCAGTGCGGTACCGCTTTCATCACCGCCTGCTGGATTTGCCTGTGATTGGTTGGATCGTGCGCGGTGGTCAGAGCGCGCGCTATGTGGGCACCCTGGCCATCCTCACCGGCAGCAGTGTGCCTTTGGTGCAGGCGATGGGCATTGCCGGCGGCGTGATGACCAATGATTTTCTCAAGGAGCGCTTACAGGCCGCTCAAAAGACAGTGCGCGAGGGAGGCAGTCTGCGGCGGGCCCTGGAAGATGTCGGGTATTTTCCGCCAATGATGATCTATATGATTGCCAGCGGTGAGTCATCCGGTACCCTGGATGAGATGCTGCACCGCGCGGCAGAATCCCAGGAGCAGGATTTACAGGGGGCGGTGACCGCTTTTGTGAGCCTGTTCGAACCGATCATGTTGCTGGTGATGGCCGGTATCGTACTATTTATCGTGATGGCCATTATGATGCCGATATTAAGCATGAATGAACTGGTTGTTTAACCACGGCCACCCTGAACCCGGGCGAAGAGGAGAAGATAATGAACAGTGTACGTAGAAGCGGCGGTTTTACTCTGATTGAGATCATGGTGGTTATCGTGATTCTCGGCATTCTCGGTGCCCTGGTGGTACCCAATGTGCTCAACAAAACCGGAGAGGCCCGCATGAAGGCGGCCCGGGTAGACCTGCGCGCAATCGAAACGGCCCTGGATCTGTACCGTATGGATAATTTCGTCTATCCAAGCTCCGACCAAGGGCTGGAAGCACTGGTTGCCCGCCCGTCGGGCTTCCCGGAGGCCAAGAACTGGACCGAACCCTATCTGAAAAAAGCCCCCAAGGACCCCTGGGGCAACGAATACCAGTATATCAGTCCCGGCAGTGCCGGCGCCTTTGATCTCTTCAGCCTGGGTGCCGATGGCAAGCCTGGTGGCGAGGGTGAAGCCGCCGATGTCTTTGTCGCTGATCTGTAGACAAAGCTCGGACAGTTGCGCATGTTGAGTGCTCGCGGTCGAACAGAACCCGCTCACGGCCGCGGGTTTACCTTGGTGGAGATACTGGTGGTGATCGTAATCATTGCCACACTGGCGGGGATGGCCATTCTCTCCCTGGGGAGTTCCGGTGCGCGGGTCTGGACCGGCGAGGTCCAGCGCCTTTCCGCACTGCTGCAACTGGTCGCGGATCGCGCCCTGATCGACAAGGCTCACTACGGCGTGGTCCTCGAGGCCGAGTCCTACCGCGTGGTGCGTTTTGATCCCGCCACAATGGCCTGGCAGGACCCGGATAGCGTCCTGGCCGGTGCCCGTGCAACGCGTTTTGTAGCGCATGAATTTCCCCCCAATGTGCGCCTGGAAGTCATTGCGGAGGCGGAACTCCCCGCAGTGGAGTCGACGGAATTTGCCGAGGAGGAGAGTGACGAGGCGGCGAGCGCTAGGCCCCAGTTTGTGGCCCTCTCCAGCGGAGAGGTCCTGCCGATGGAGCTGGCGGTTTACCTGGTGGAGGACGGCGACTTTGTCCGGGGGGCCACGATTTCCTACAACAGCCTGTACGGCTTGCAGCTGGAGTGGCAGGCCGATGCATTTTAATCGCAGGCATTGTGCGCCCCAGGGTGGTTTTACCCTGGTCGAGGTACTGGTTGCTGTAGTGATCTTTGGTGTTATCGCCGCCAGCGTACTGCAGGCAACGCAGCGCAGTGTGCGCCAGCAGCGCGTAATGGAAGAGCGCCTCGCCGCCAACTGGGTGGCGCAACAGGTGCTGTCCCAAATACGTTTACAGACCCCCTGGCCCCCAGTGGGTGAGCAGACAGAAGAAGTCACTTTTGCTCTGCGCGAGTGGGCGGTGGCTGCGCGGGTGGAGGACACCAGCGAAGAGCGTTTGCGCCATATCATTATCCAGGTGGGTCATCCCGATGCGGAAAACCCGGTCCTCACCCTGGATGCCTGGGCGGCAAGGGAGTAGCTGGTGTGACGCATTCCCCCTTATGCAAACGCCAGTCCGGCTTTACCCTGGTCGAGGTACTCGTGGTGTTGGTACTGGTGGCCATTATCAGTGTCGGCTCCTTCGCACTGCTGGACATTTTTAACAGTACCGACCGGTTGGTTGAACAGCGTGTGGAAGCGCTGCGCCGGTTCTCCATGGCCCTGTATCGCCTTGAAGACGACCTGCGCCAGTTGACCGCGAGACCGGTCAAAGATGCCTATAGCGGCTATAAACCGGCGTTGCGTGGGGATGAAGATGAGTTCGAGTTTACCCGGCTGGGTGCGGCAAATCTCACCGCTGAACCACGGGGTGAGTTACAGCGCCTCGCCTACAGTATTGGCTATCCGGAAGCCGATGAGCGCAGTGCCTTTTCGAAGGAGGAGGACTCGGGTGCCCTGCTGCTGCGCAGCCGCTGGCAGGTTTTGGACAGAGCCCCGGACTCGGAACCGCTGGTGGAGCCTCTGATGATGGGAGTGGAGAGCCTGTCACTGCGCTATTTCGATCCCGCCAGTGATGCCTGGGTTACCCAGTGGCCACCGGTGGGCTCCCCCAACCCTCCCAACTTATCCGCCGCCGATACCCGCCTGCCAAAGGCCATCGAGTTTGTGCTCCTCACCCGCCAGAATGGTGAAATCCGCAGGATCTTCCCCCTGGCTACTGCCGAACCCGCTGCTCAAGGGGGCGGCTCTGGTGGGGGCGGCTCTGGTGGGGGAAACAATTCTGGTGATGGGAGCGGCCCAGGTAGAAGCGATGGCGACAAAAAGGGTTAACACAGTGAATGTTTTCTGCCACCAGAGGGGCGTCGCCCTGATCACAGTGCTGCTGGTGATGGTGATTGCCATTGCTGCAGTCACCCACGCCATCACCCGCGACCAGATCGCCATCACCCGCAGTGGCGCGCTGCTCGCCAACACCCAGTTGGCCGAGTTCGTGGCGGGCGCCGAAGCCTGGGCCAGAGTCGCCCTGGAAAAGGACTTCGAAGAAGACAAAGCTGCGACGGATGCCGCGGACCACGCACTGGAGGCCTGGGCTGCACCGGCGCTGCAATTCAATCCCGATAATGGGAAAATCCGTATCAATATCAAGGACTTGAATTCATGTTTTAACGTCAATACTCTGCGCGACAGCAGCAACCCCAATTCAGCTGAGTTTAAAATCTTCCAGCGGTTGGTACGCAATGTTACCGGCAAGTCGGATTTGGCCAGGGCTATCGCCGACTGGATTGACACTGGGGACATCCCTCTCTCCACGGGCACCGAAGATGATGGCTACCTCGGGCGGGAAATAGCCCACCGCACCCCGGATACCTTGATCAGTGATATATCCGAGTTGTCTGTGGTGCAGGGAATGGAAGCGGAGGACTGGCAGAAACTGGCCCCTTTCCTCTGTGCACTGCCCAAGAGCGACACTCTGATCAATATCAACCTGGCCCCGCGGGAACTGATCGAGGCGGTAGAGCCGGCGGTAAATTGGAGCAAGCTGGAGCAGTCGCGTGAATCCGGAGATATACTGCGCAGCACCGGAGACCTGCCCTTGTACAATATCCGCACAAATGCCAACCGTTTTGACGTTCACAGCCAGTACTTTATCGCCCGTATTGCTGTCCAACTGGGAGATACCGGCGATTACCGTCAGTACTGGGAGACGGCCCTGTGGCTGGATGACTCCGATGGAAAGGCCAAAGTGCTCCAGCGCCAGCGCCGGACTTTTTCCCTAGCAATGATGCAGGAGCTGCTCGACGGCGATGACACCCGAGAATGAAGAGAGTGGATAGCCCGTAAGATCGTATGTTTAAAAAGAAAAGCCTGAATGAAATCGGCACGCCTGCCACCCCGCCGGGACCCTCTCTGGTTCTGCTGCGGCTCACCGAGGACGCGGACAAAAGCCTGAAACTGTTCCAATGGCAAGACGGTGCCTGGGAGCAGGTGGCGCTCGATGCAGTTTTTATTTCAGCGTTCAACCCCGGCTATGAAGTCACAGACACGCCCGAAGCGATGGCTCCGCTGAGTATTCCCGACGGTGCAAAGGCACTACTGCTGTTGCCTGGAAACTGGGTCTGGAGCGGTGTCGAGACAATACCCAGGGCCGCGCGGCGTCAGGCCAATGCAATCGGCTATATGGTGGAGGAGCGACTGGCCGAGGAGGTGGAGAACCTGCACTTTACCTGTGTCCCCAGAGAGGGGGACCAATGCAGTATCTCTGCGGTTGGCAGGGACAAAATGGCCGCGTTGCACACGCAGGTGGAGCGACTGGAATGGCCGCTGGTAGCGGCTGTGGCGGAATATCAGGTGCTGGATCTGCTCGGGGTTGACCTGGTCCTGTGGCTCGAGGATGAACAGGTCCATCTCTGGCAGCACAGTGGCCAGGGGTTGACACTCCGTCGAGAATATCTGCAACCACTGCTCGGCTCGATTCTGGACGACAGCGCCCCGGAGCAGGAACAAGGGGAGACCAACGGGGAGTCGGGAGAGAAGAACCTGGTGCTGCTGGGTGCCGGGGAGGATGATGGTCTTATTGTGGCTGAACTGGAATCCCTCCTCGGCGACCGTTTACAGTGCAACCACACAGCGCCGGAAGCGGTTTTTCTGCAGCGTTTTCTACCGGGCAGACTCGGCAATCTTCTGAGCGGGGAATACCAACTGTCGGGTAGTGAGGCGGAGCGTATCTGGTGGCTGAAACCGGCCAAGGTGGCCGCTTTCTGCTTTGCCGCCCAACTGCTCTTCTTTGTGGGTGCCGGCGCCTACTATCAGTGGCAGGCAGGGCAGGCTGAAAGCCAAGCCCGTGCCCTGTTCACGGAGTTGCTCCCCAATACCCGCCCCACGGCGCAACTGCGCCGACAACTCGAGGGATTGCTCAAGAATGCCGGTAACCAGGGTGGTGCCTTTTCTACGCAGATGCAGCAACTGAGCACGGTATGGACTCAGCACAGGGGTAAAGAACTCAAATTGCAGTCCCTGCGCTTT
This sequence comes from Microbulbifer sp. 2205BS26-8, assembly GCF_030731025.1. Lineage (NCBI taxonomy): Bacteria > Pseudomonadati > Pseudomonadota > Gammaproteobacteria > Cellvibrionales > Microbulbiferaceae > Microbulbifer > Microbulbifer sp. 2205BS26-8. Next base: position 30,442 of record NZ_JAVAMR010000009.1, read on the forward strand.
GACGGGCAGCGCGGTGAGATGGTACTACAACTGCAGGCGTCCACCCTGTCGGATCTGGATACCTTTGTCAGCAGTTTGTCCGGCAATGGCCTGCGTGCCGATCTACTCGGGGCCAATGAACTGAAGGATGGGGTATCCGGTCGCGTGCGTTTGCGTTGATCTTTAATGCATCCGGCAAACCTCGGCTGCCGGTGGATAACCGGGTAACTTGCCGGAATACAGAACATGCTTGGCAGTAGTGCAAAATGAAAGAACAGATCCAACAGTGGCAGCAGAAATGGCGGACACTGTCTCCCAGTGACCAGCGTGCCCTAAGCATTCTCGGCTTTTTTGCAGGCACACTATTTATCGTCTTTGGCCTGTTCGCTCCGGCCAAGGGTTTCTTCGATGAAGCCCGCGTCCGCGCGCAGGAATCCCGGGAGTTGATCCGCTGGATGCAGTCTCAGCGCCCGGTACTGGAACGTATCAAACCCGCCGGCACCGGCACCAGGGCATCGGGCACCCTGCTGCAACGGGTGACCGGCGCTGCCAAACAGCACCAGGTCACCATCAAGCGTTTCGAGCCGGAAGGAGACAACCGCATCCGCCTGTGGATCGAGGAGGCTCGCTACCAGGATCTTCAGCCCTGGATAAATCAGCTGATACAGGCACAACTCACTGTGCGCACCATCAATATGGACGCTCTCCCGGAACAGGGCATGGTCTCTGCGCGCCTGACTGTCGAGGGCTGATCGCGGTTTTGTACGCCACTTGCTGTCATTCGGGACGGTTCCCACAGGCCTCCAGTCCCTTCTACCTTTTTTTACTGGAAAACCATGGGTCAGTTTCCGAGGGCAGGCACCGTGGGCAATGGCCTCATGCCAGAGGATATCGGCATAGTTATCCGGAATCGCCACCTGAAACCCTATACTGAAACCAGAAAGTGGAAAAAGGTGCCACTATGCTGTTCAAAGACGTAACCACCAGGCACTTGGTAGAGGTGGCGGATGTTGTAACCCTGTCAAACCCCTATGAATTGACGGTGGTGGGCCGCTATCTTTGGGGTGAAGAGGTGCAGGACCCCGAGGTATTTGACAAAACGGAACTGTGTTTTCTGTCCGGCGAACCTCTGCCCAGGTGCTGGCATGACAGTCGTTACCGCGAGAAGGAAGTGCGCCGCCTGCGCTGTGGTACAGAGGCCCAGGAAAAGGGCGACTGTCATCGGGAAGTGTGAATTATTGGTCATGAGTATTGACGGCCTTGCTCGACTGTATTCTGAAAAGTCTTACCAGTGGTTTTCAAGCACTGTACAATGCGCGCCACTTTTCAGGCGGAAGTCCGCATGACATTTGAGCAGTTTGAACACTATTCTCTCTGGTTGGGGATCGGGGCACTCATCCTGTTTATGGCGTTTATCGTCTGGAGCCTGGCCAAGGACTCCAAGGCGGGAAGGTTTGGGACCTTTATTCTATTTTTGGCGCTGGGTCTTGGGCTGCTGGGATTTATTATAAAAACGGTACTGGTCGAAGTACTTGGAATAGGTTAAGTGACTGTTATGCCACGGTATACACAGAATTCCAGGGAAGGTTGCTATGCCTATTATTGATCGCCCTGAACTCAAGGTGCAAAAGGACCGGCGTCTCTGTCGCGCCACCGACGCGCGGATTGCAAAGTACAGCCGGCGAGGCATCATCCTTACGCTGAGCGCCTTTGTGATCGCTGCCATGATTGGTGATATGCGCCTGGAGCACCCCCAGTTGCTATTGTTCCTGGGGATTGTGCTGATGGTATTTACGATAATGCGGGGCTGGTTTGTATTCGGTTTCGACCGCCTCTACAGTGCCGGGCCGAGCCGCTGGCGCCAGCGCTACTTCGTTATCACCATTCTCGCTACCTGCTGGTGGGGACTGATACTGGTTTGCTATGTGTACTTGATGGGGTTTGCGCCTGAAACACACTTTCTCTGGCTTTACAGCGTTATCCTTTTCTCCAGTGTGTTCCCGGTCTTCTCTCCCTACCACCGGGTCTTCACCTGGATTACCGCAGGCGCCCTGTTGCCCGCTTCATTGGTGGCACTTTTTTCCGGATTATTTCTGGGCACCATTTACGGTGCTCTCACACTCACCTTTATATGGCTTTCTGCCCACCAGGCGCGGGGTCAATCGAAATACTATTGGGAAGGGCTGTCTGCCATGCAGGAACTGCAGCAGCGCGCCAGCAAACTCGCCGTGGCACGCACGCATTCCGAGGCGGCGGTAGAGCTGACCAATGAGTTTATCGCCAATATCGGTCAGGAGTTTCGCAGCCAGTTATCGGAGGCCCTGGGAGCACTGGCACTGCTGGAGGCAGAACCCCTGAACGAGCGTCAGCGCGAGTGGGTGAAACTGGCCAAGAGCGCCGGCAGCCATCAGCTCAAGCTGGTGGACAATGTGGGTTTGTTCACCCGTGTGGCGCGCAAGCATATCCGCTTGCGCGAGGGGCCGTTTAATCTGGTCAAAACCCTGGAGAAATCCTTCAAGTTTGCTGCCCGTGCTGCCCACGGCCACAATCTGGAGTTCAATTTCCAGATCGATGACAACCTGCCTGTGTTGGTGACCGGGGATAACCGCAAAACCGCCCAGTTGATCCGCAACCTGGTGGACTCCGCAATCGGCATCGCCCAGCGTGGCGAGCTTTGGGGTGAAGTGAGTTTCACCCCGATCACCGCAGCTGAGGGACAGTTGAGTATTTCCCTGATGGACGACGGACGGGGTGAGATTCTTCCTGACGAGAGTGAACTCTTCGGCGCTTTTTCCCGTGTGGATACCACCCAGGTGACCACAGGCCTGGGCCTGTCGATTGCCAAAGGCCTGGCCGAGGCCATGGGCGGCTATCTGCAGTTAAATTCAACCCCGGATGGCAACCGCTATCAGGTGATCATCAAGTTCACCGTGGAGCCAAACCAGCGGACTTACCTCACACCGGATCGGCGTTTACAGGACGGAGAAGCGCTACTGCTCCACCAAAAAGGGCTGTTTATTATTGGTCTCGCACAGATGTTCCGCTCCTTTGGCATGGAAGTGACGTCCTGGCGCTGGTGTACTGGCTATGAAAATGATTTATACCAGCTATTGGAACAGGCTATTGAGCGTAACCGGTTGGTTGTTTTGGCACCCACGATGGAAGACACCCACCTGTTGGATTCGTTGACCCGTTTCTTCACAAAAGTTAGTGCCGAGCGAAAGACATGCCCTCTGGTGTGCCTGATGGGCTCTGGCCAGAAGACGGCGTTTGCCCGCTTGCAAGCGGTGCTGCCATCTGCCCAGGGCCTGGGGCGCCCAGCCACCCGCAAGGAGTTACACGACACTGTGGTGGCGTGCCTGTTCGGTGGCGAGAAAAAGGCCCGCAACCGCATTCTAGCTGGTAGTGCTGACCAGCCGCGCCAGTTTTCCCTGCTGCTGGTGGAGGAATCCCGTCCGCACCAGTGGGTGACAGAGGATATGCTGCAGGCGCTGGGCTATGAAGTGAATGTCGCTGTCAATGTCGAAGAGGCGCTGATACGCCTTTCCGATAGTTACTATGACCTGGTGCTCGTGGACTGTCAGCAGAATACGGACCACAGTGCAGAGATCATCGAGGTGCTTCGGCGCTGGGAATCAGAACACAGGCCGAACGATCGCCTGCCTATCGTCGCGCTCACCAGTACGACGGAAGAGCAGTTTGAAGGTCGTTGCCTACTGGCTGGAATGGATGATTATCTGACCAAACCCCTCAACAAAGACCTGCTGCGTGAAACCCTGGCGCGTTGGCTCGGCAGTGCCTAACCAGGCCTGCCGGATGAGATTAACCTAAGCCTAAGCGAACCAGGGTAGATAGGCAGTGCCGGTGGTACATCACAGAGCCCTGAAGATCAACGCAGGTCTTTGCTGTTGCGCCAATATCATTGGTGGGCACCGCTGTACCTCGGTGCCCGTTGGGGTACTGATTGATTATATCAAGCCAGTTGCAGGCCAACCTGCGGCAGCCGGGGTGCGTTCGTTATATACTCAATGCGCTCGTATATGGTTTGAGGGACAACCGGAGTGCCCGGAAATATGCGAAATCTGTTCTGCTCAGTCATTCTGCATTATGGGTCGGTGTTTGAATCTGCGTCTATGCAACAGGTTCCCAAGCGCACTGCCGATGGTGCCATCTGACGGATATACGGGAGACCCAAGCTCCAGTTGGGCCGGATATATGACGGAGAAGTTTTCACCCGCCGCAGGCCTCGGCAATTGCCATCTGCAAACAGTTTTTGGCCGGTTCCACCGCCCCTCCCCCTGGATAGGCACCGACTGTCGGTGGTATGAAACCCCCGACGGCGACTGCCTTGCACTGCACGCCCCCCACCTTCTGGAAGATGACCCCTCCTCCCCATTGGTATTGGTACTGCACGGATTGGAAGGGTCAGTTGCGTCGCCTTATGTCCAGGGCTTGATGGCATCTCTGCTGGAGCGTCAGTTCCAGGTTGCGGTGATGCATTTCCGCGGCTGTGGCGGGATCCCCAACCGTTTGCCCCGGGCTTACCACAGTGGGGACAGTGAAGACCCGCGCTGGTTAGTTGACCAATTGCAGGAAGCGTTTCCCTCCACACCCATTATGGTTGTCGGCTATTCCCTGGGTGGCAATGTGCTGCTCAAGATGCTGGGGGAGGATGGGGCCTGCAGCAGAATTGTCGCTGCGGTAGCGGTGTCTTCACCGATGGACCTGCACGCCTGCAGCCGCCGGATCAATACCGGGTTGTCGAAATTATACCAGCGCCACCTGCTGGGCTGTCTGCGGATGACCCTCAGGCAGAAGGCGGCGGACCCCGGTATGGCAGCGGCCCTGCCGAATGTGGATGACGGAGCCAGTTTCGTCAATTTCCGGCGTTTTGATCATGTGTTTACCGCGCCTCTGCACGGGTTCCGCAGTGTGGATGACTATTATACCCAGGCCTCCAGCAAGCCCCTGTTGAGAGATATTCGCGTACCGACACTGATCATCAACGCAATTGATGATCCCTTTGTATGCCCTTCGGCCATCCCCTCCCAGCGGGAGGTCAGTTCGGCGGTGCGACTTGAGGTGTCGGAGCGGGGAGGACATGTGGGCTTTGTCAGTGGCAGTCTGTGGCAACCAACCTACTGGCTCGAAGAGACGATCCCCCGCTTCCTCTGTTCGGTGATCGGGGGGAATCCCCGTGTAAGGCTGCGCTAATGACTACTGGGTCTACCCTGGCAAAGCTGCTGATCGGCGGGCAAATCAATGAAAACCGCCAATCTGGGCAAAGCGGGGTTTTTGCCGGTGTCTTTTGGCCCCGCAGCACCTCAGCAGCACTGGCTCCCTGACCCGGCGTCCTGATTGCCTCTGCTGCCAAATGGCATGTCGCGACCGCACCCGGGGAAGATCCCGTAGTGTTGGGAAAAGTCGCCGATAAAATCAAAGTGCGGGGCCAGTCGCGTCTCGGCCAGCATCCTCCATGTATTGCCACACACGGGAAAAACCCTGCCTTTCTCGATAATATGGTGCTCGTCAAGGGTGAATTTGTCTGGGCTGGTGGCGATAGTGCCTCTGTAGATCACCGCCTGGCCATAGTCCTCGCAGTCCTTCTCGAGCTGTGCCAGCTTAAACAGGCGATAGGTGGCGGAGTAGAAGCCCACAGAGCCACAGCGCTCGGAGAGGGCGGGGTTGGTTGCTGCCAGTGGGCGGCTCTCCACCAGTCGGCTATCCCGGAAGCCACTATCCTGCGCCAGGGTCAGGAAGTCATTCCAATAGAGGGCACCGCCTAGGCACTCACCAAAGAGCTCCGGATCCGAGCGCAGAGTGGCGGGTACCCGCCGGTCTGCATAGACATCAGAGAAATAAAATTCGCCCCCTTCTTTCAGCAGCCGGTACAAACCGCGCAGCACTGCGCCTTTGTCGGTGGACAGGTTCACGACGCAATTGGATACGATGACGTCGAAACTGCCGGGGGACAGGTCGAGATCCGCCAGCTGTTCGATGTACCCGTGCAGGAAAGCGACGTTGCTGTAACCGAAAGTTTCGGCGTGGTGCGCACAATAGCGCTGGGCTATGTCCAGTTGTTCATCGGTCATGTCTACGCCAACCACTTCTCCGGAAGCCCCCACCAATTGCGACAGCAGGTACACATCGCGACCGGAACCACAACCCAGATCCAACACCCGACAGCCTTCCAACAAAGGCGGGCACACAAGTCCACAGCCGTAGTAGCGTGACAGAACATCCGGGTGAATGTTTGCCAGCAGTGGTTTGAGCCAGGCGGGTACGGCACTGGCATCGCAGCAGGCATCGGTTTTCAGGTCCGAGGTGCCTTTCAGTTGGCGTCCGTAGTAATCCTGTACAATTTCGTGCATCAATCCATACCTTTCCCGGAGTGATTGTATTGGGCAGCAGTGCGCCCCGGTGCGCGTCCTGATGCCCTTGCCTAGCGTCTGTAACAATCGCAGTGTTTACACGACTAACTCATTGTGTCTGTCAAAAGGGAAAAGTTGCCTTTTGATGCCAGTTGAGGCCGTTTATTAGATAATTCTGGTTTTTTGGTTACTATCCTCAGATTCCGCATTGAGATTATGAGGGAACGTAATTGAGCGACCACCTTACCCCTGACACCTCTTCTGGATCAAGTGCGCAAGCATCCCTGCAAAGTTCACAGTTCCTTGTGGATTTACGCCAGCAGATGCTGCGATTTGCCCGCCTGCAACTGCAAGACGTCCAACTGGCGGAAGATGCTGTGCAGGAGGCTTTGATGGGGGCTTTGAAGAACTCCCGCAGCTTTAGCGGCTATTCGGCACTGAAGACCTGGGTATTTGCGATCCTTAAGAACAAGATTGCGGATATCTTGCGACAGCGCCGGCGCTTTGTCGATGCAGACCAGCTGGTACGGGGGGATAGGGAGGCGCACAATCACGATGAACTGTTTGATCAGACTGACCACTGGCAAAAGAGCGAGCGCCCGAAAAAATGGGTTGATCCCGAGTCGGCAATATATGACAAGCATTTCTGGCGAATCTTTGAAGCTTGTCTCAGCCATCTTCCCGCACGCCAGGCACAGATTTTTATGATGCGGGAGTTCATAGAACTGGAGAGCCACGAAATATGTGCTTCGGCAGAAATTTCCGTGAGCAACCTGAACGTGACACTCCATCGCGCTCGATTGCGTTTGCGCGAATGTCTTGAAGATAACTGGTTTGGCGTGGAGGGTTGAGTGTCATGAAATCGTGTCGGGAAGCCACACGGCTGATGTCTGAATCTCAGGAACGCAGCCTGAAAGTGCGTGAGCAGGCCCGGCTCGGGTTGCATTTGGCGATGTGCACACCATGCCGGAATTTTGGCAAACAATTGAAAATACTGCGTCGAATCAGTAAATCCTATGTGAAAGGCGGGCCTGAGGACACCAAAAAATAGTCTGCCTATTCAGAGCGGCTGATTCTGAAAACATCCCATTTATTCAGTTTCTGCAGTACCCCCGCCAATCCCACGGTGACAGACATTCGAAATACCCTTGTTACAAAGCGCTGTAGAAGATTTTCCCAAGTGGTGGTGAATTGATGCCTGAAAGGTGGCTGCAAAGGGTTGGTAGGCGGGTATAGCCGTGGGATTGCTGGTGGCCGACTTGGCATTTTATTCATTGAGGCTATCGGCTGATGGCGGGTTTGTTTGAGCTGTCCGGACTTGTTTGCTAGAGTCCAGCGTAAGAGTCTTATGATCTGCTGTCTTCATGTACGTTGCCCGATGGTCATTTTTGCTGGTTGCGCTTCTGGTCCTACAGACGGCAGTCTCTTTCTATGACAGTCACGAGGTCTTGCGGGCTGTTTCCAGCCATTCTTCCCTGCACCACCAGAACCCGATGGATGGATCCTCTGAGTCCTCTGTGGATCAACCGGGCAGTGCCCACATCCATGCCCAATTAGGGGGTGTGTCCACTGCCGGTGAGCCCGATCGCTCAGGGCCTCTTATGGATTTTTGCAATCACTGTTGTCACTGCCACGGAAATGCCTTTACCGGGTTGCTGGGGCAGTCCTTTCTACCAATACGCCCTGGCGGCATTATTTATCGCGAGTTAGCACGCGTCGCTGTGCCCAGTGGTTACTTTGCACCCCTTCTGCGCCCACCTATAACCCAAGTCTGATTGCTGTATTGCTGCGCGGGAACAGAGCACCGAAAGGCCTGCTCGCGCCAACCGGGATGTGATTTGGGAGATATGCATGGATTTTTTCCACGCGCTCTTTGCGGGCGTGACCTGCCGCCGAGTCGCCTGGCCGCTCGTAGTGGGCATTTTGTACTTGCCTGCGCAGGCTGTGCTTGCGCAAAAGGGGGAATTGCTGACACTGCCGGATGCGATTGCGCGGATGCTGGCGCAAAATCCGGAACTCGCCGTATTTCCATTACAGAGAAAAAAACTGGCTGGCGACGCGCGAATGGCGGACTTGCGCCCTGCCTTCGACTTCAGGTTTGAGACAGAACGCAAGCATTTCGGCGGTGATGAACCGGATGAGGCGCCCGATCCCGAGGACGCCGCCGCAAATGAGCTGGAGCTGGTGGTGGCGTTGTCTTCGGTGATTGAGCTGGGCGGCAAGCGCCAGATGCGTGTCGATGTGGTCAGTGCCCAGCTCGATGTGTTGATTGCCGAAGAACAGGCCAGGGCACTGGATCTGCTCGGCGAAGTGATCCGACGCTACGCGCAGGTGCTCGCTGCCGAGGAACTGGTGGTACTCGCCAAAGAGAGAGTCTCGTTGGTACGGGACACACTGAAGATGGTCAGTGAGCGGGTACTTGCTGCAGCCAGTCCTGCTTCAGAGCGCATGCGCGCAGAGGCCACGCTGGCCAAAGCAATTATGGCCGAGCAGTCCGAGCGGAACATGCTGGTTTACCGCAAGTACGCACTGTCTGCGCTTTGGGGGCAACCGGAGCAGGCATTCGCGGTGGACACCCGCGCGCTATACCGCTTTGCACCCGGTGCCAGCTTTGAGGAACTGTATGCCCATGCACAGGAGAACCCGGCGATTGCCCGCTTCGCTTCCGAGGAGCGACTGCAGGCATCGCAACTGCGCCTGGTCCAGGCCAAATCCAGCCCTGATCTGGGCTGGTACGCCGGTATTCTAATCAACAGGGCGGTGGACGAAACAACGGCACTGGCGGGCTTTAACCTGCCTTTGTTTAGCGCCAACCGCAACCAGGGTGCCCTGATTGGTGCTGAGGCGGAACTGGAAGCCGTGGCACTGCGTCGAAAAGCCGCGCTGTTGCAACTCTATCCACAACTTTACCTCGCCGTTACCGGCCGCAAGCAGGCCCTCGGCACCGTATCCATGCTGCAGGATTCCGTCATCCCAAATCTTCGCCAGGCACTGGCGGAGGTGGAACGCGCCTACCGCCGCGGGCGAGATTCCTATACCGATCTGATTGCCGCGCGGGAGATGCTGCTCAATGCGGAGCGCTCCCGGATTGAGGCAGCGCGATCCGTGCTGCTGTTCGGTGCGGAGATCGAACAACTGACCGCGAGGCCGCTTGGGCCTCTGGGCTTGGAAAGCCGTCAATAATTTTGGATTGAGCAATGTATAGAACAAAGAAACTCTTTCAGCGGATGCTATTGATACTCCCGCTTCTTTTTCCGGGGCTCTCGGTCGCAGGTCAGAACCATACCTCAGAAGCAGAGCAAACCCTTTACGAAAGCCACGCTCGCGAAAAGGTGTCGCACCTCGGCGAGCGGGCTCACGGGGCGCATGAATTCCGTGAAGACCGCGTACAGATTGCGGATAAAACCGCGTACAAAGCGGGTATCAGAACGACTCTTGCAGGCCCCGGCACCATTGAGGAGAGTATCACCTTGTACGGTAAAACCGCGATTGATCACCGCAGTATCAGCCATGTGCGTGCACGCTATCCAGGGACCCTTGTGGCCATCGAGAAAGGGCTTGGGGATTTGGTGGAAAAAGGGCAAAAGCTCGCGGCTATTGAATCCAATGACAGCCTGCAAGTTTATCCTTTAGTGGCGCCAATTCCCGGACAGGTTATCGACAAACAGGTCAGCCTCGGCGAGTTCAGCGGGGAGCGGGTGCTGTTTACCATTGCCAACTACAGCCGCCTGTGGGCGGAACTGAGGGTCTTCCCCGGGCGTCGCGGCAAGATCAGCCGCGGGCAGAGGGTGTTCATCATCGCCGGGGAGCGCACTGTGGATTCCACCATCGCCAGTCTCGCTCCCGGGGGCAACGGCCAACCTTTTGCCATAGCCCGTGCGCGGATTGAGAATCCCGACAACCTGTGGACCACCGATCTGATGGTACAGGGCCAGGTGGTGATCAGTGAAAACCGGGTTCCCCTGGTGGTGGAGAACCGCGCACTGCAACTGCTGCGCGATACTACGGTGGTGTTTGTCAAAGTCGGGGAAACCTATGAGGCTCGCCCGCTGGCCTTGGGCCGCAGCGATGGCGTTGTAACAGAGGTGCTTAGCGGCCTCACTGTGGGTGAGCGCTATGTCACAGAAAACAGCTATCTGATCAAAGCGGATCTTGAAAGGTCCGGAGCTGCGCACAGCCACTGAGTGAGGCCATGAGATGATTGAGAGCATCCTGCGCTTCTCCATTGAGCGGCGCTACTTTGTATTGTCTTTGGTTTTTGTACTGGTGGGCCTGGGTGTCTGGAGTTATCAGAAACTGCCGATTGACGCGGTGCCAGATATCACCAATGTCCAGGTACAGATCAATACCGAGGCGCCGGGCTATTCCCCTCTGGAAGCGGAACAGCGGATCACCTATCCGGTGGAAACCGCTCTGTCCGGATTGCCGAACCTGGCCTACACCCGCTCTCTGTCGCGCTACGGTCTGTCGCAGGTGACGGTGATATTTCAAGAAGGCACCGATCTCTACTTTGCCCGCAACCTGATCGACAGCCGCCTTGGCGCAATTGAGAGTGCACTGCCCCCCGGTCTCGCACCGGAGATGGGGCCTATTGCCACCGGATTAGGGGAGATCTTCACTTATACGGTGGAGGCCCTGCCCGGTGCTACCCAGCCAAATGGGCAACCCTACGACATCACGGCATTGCGGGAAATCCAGGACTGGATTATTAAACCGCAGTTGTCCCTGGTACCCGGTGTCACCGAGTTGAATACCATCGGCGGTTATAACAAGCAGTACCACGTCACGCCCGATCCGCGCAAGATGCTCAATTTTGCCGTGTCCATGCAGGATATTGTCGCAGCCCTTGAGCGCAACAACGAGAATCGCGGTGCCGGCTATCTGGAAAATAACGGCCGTCAGTTGCTGGTGCGCTCTCCGGGACAGCTGGCCACTATTGCCGATATCGAGGATGTGGTGATCACCAGTCGCGCGGGGGTGCCGGTCAAAATTTCCAATGTGGCGGAGGTGGCGATCGGGAAGGAGCTGCGCACCGGTGCCGCCACCCGCGATGGGCGCGAGACCGTGCTGGGTACCGCCATGATGCTGGTGGGGGCGAATTCCCGCGAGGTCGCACGCAATATGGCACAGGCCCTGGAGCGGGTGCAATCCACCGTGCCTGAAGGTATCAAGGTAGAAGCAGTCTACGATCGTACCTCGCTGGTGGATAAAGCCATTTCCACGGTGCGCAGGAACCTTGTTGAAGGGGCGCTTCTGGTGATCGGGGTTCTGTTTCTTTTATTGGGAAATATCCGTGCCGCCGTTATTACTGCAGCGGTGATTCCCCTCTCCATGCTCGCCACCATTACCGGCATGGTACAGGTGGGAGTGTCCGCCAACCTGATGAGTCTGGGTGCGCTGGACTTTGGCCTGATTGTCGATGGCGCGGTGATCATTGTGGAAAACGCCATTCGCCGCCTGGCAGAGGCCCAGCATCGCAATGGTGGCAAGCTGCCGCTCAAGGAGCGCCTGGAACTGGTATTTCTGGCTACCAATGAAGTGATTCGCCCGAGTCTGTTTGGTGTACTGATCATCACTGTGGTTTACATACCGCTGTTCAGCCTCACGGGGGTGGAAGGCAAGATGTTCCACCCTATGGCGGCCACGGTGGTGATGGCCTTGCTGGCAGCACTGGTGCTCTCCTTGACCGTGGTACCCGCCGCGGTGGCGGTGTTTTTGACCGGCAGGATCAGTGCGCGGGAGAACCGGATGATTGTCGCTACCAAGTCGCTCTACAGACCGCTGTTGCTGGCTGCCTTGCAGGTGCGCTGGTGGGTGCTTAGTGGGGCCGTGGCACTGGTGTTGTTTTGCGGCTGGCTGGCAACCACCCTCGGGTCTGAATTTATTCCGCAGCTCAACGAGGGGGACATTGCCCTGCATGCCCTGCGTATCCCCGGCACCGGACTGGCGCAGTCGGTGGCAATGCAGCGCCTGCTGGAGGCGCGTATCGGGGAGTTCCCCCAGGTGGACAAGGTCTTTGCAAAAATCGGTACGCCGGAGGTGGCAACCGACCCGATGCCGCCGAATGTGGCCGACAATTTTGTTATTTTGAAACCGCGGGATCAGTGGCCCAACCCGAAACTGCCTCAGAAAGCACTGGTGGCGGATATCGAAAAGGCCGTGCGGCAGTTGCCGGGTAACAACTACGAATTTACCCAGCCAATCCAGATGCGCTTTAATGAATTGATTTCCGGAGTGCGGGCAGACTTGGGAATCAAGGTGTTTGGCGATAATCTGGAACAATTGGAGGCCTCGTCCAATGCAATTTTACGGGTATTGAACGGCATTGATGGGGTGGCCGATGCCCGCGTGCAACAGCTGGAAGGGTTGCCGGTACTGTCGGTGGTGCCGGAACGATTGGCCCTGGCAGGCTACGGTATCGACCTGCGAACACTGCAGGATCTGGTGGCTACGGCCATTGGCGGAGAGGAGGCCGGCCTGATTTATGAAGGCGATCGCCGTTTTCCTCTGGTGGTGCGCCTGCCGGAGAACCTGCGCCGAGACTATGAAAAACTGGGGGATCTCCCTGTACCCCTGCCCCCTGGCAGCCCGCTGGGCACCTATGTCCCCCTGTCTGAAGTGGCCAGGCTGGAAATGAGCCCGGCCCCCAACCAGATCAGCCGGGAAAATGGCAAGCGACGGGTCGTGGTTACCGCCAATGTGCGCAACCGGGATCTCGGCTCCTTTGTGAAGGAAGCGCGTGCGCGGGTCGAGCGGGAAGTGCCCTTGCCACCGGGCTACTGGCTGGTATACGGCGGTACTTTTGAGCAACTGGAATCCGCTAGCCAGCGCCTCTTGGTCGTTGTACCTTTGACGCTAATGATGATTCTCGGTCTGTTGGTGATGGCTTTTGGCACACTCAGGGATGCACTGATCATTTTCACCGGCGTGCCCCTGGCACTCACCGGGGGTGTGCTGGCTCTGTGGTTTCGCGCAATGCCGCTGTCTATCTCTGCAGGGGTGGGTTTTATTGCCCTATCCGGTGTGGCGGTTCTCAATGGCCTGGTTATGCTGTCCTTTATCCGCCAGCTGCGCCAGGCGGGTGGCGCACTGCAAATGGCCATTGTCGATGGTGCATTGATTCGCCTGCGCCCGGTACTCATGACCGCACTGGTGGCGAGCCTTGGCTTTGTTCCCATGGCACTGAATACCGGCACCGGCGCCGAGGTGCAGCGACCGCTGGCGACGGTGGTGATCGGCGGCATTATCTCTTCGACACTGCTGACGTTGTTTGTTTTGCCGCTGCTGTACCAAATTGTCCACTCCGACAGGGTGCCTAAGGGGGGAGGCATACCCGCTGGAGACTAAATTCTTTTATGATTAACCCCGCAACCGATCCGGTTGTGGGGTTAATTGGCAACAACAACACTGTATTGAGGAAAGTCATTGAAGGTCGAGAGTGCCACCGAGGAAACTGCTGCCAACAGCGATACCCAGCCGGACCCGCTGATCTCCCGCTTAATCAGGGAGGGGGCCCTAATCGCCCTGCTGGCGGGGGCATTGCTACTGGCGATCAGCCTACTGAGTTACGATGCACAGGACCCCGGCTGGTCCCATGTGGGGCAAACCGATCAGTTCCAAAATGCGATTGGGCCCACCGGGGCCTGGCTTGCCGATGTAGGCCTGTCCCTGCTGGGCTGGATGGCCTACCTGTTGCCCCTGCTGATCGGTTGGCGTGCCTATCGTATTCTGCGCAATCGCAGTGCCCGTTTTCACGGGCCCCTATTCCTGCTGCGGGTGTTTGGCCTGCTGCTGGTGCTCGCCAGCGGGGCCTCGCTGGCAACCCTCTGTTTTGCGCCGACAGAGACTTTACTGCCCTTCTCCAATGGCGGTATTGTCGGTGCGGCCCTCTCCGGTGCCGCGGGTGCCAGTCTTGGCTATGTAGGGGCAACCATTTTACTGCTGGCAATTTTTGCCATCGGTATCACCGTGTTTACCGGGCTGTCCTGGCTCAGGCTGGCGGAGTCCATTGGTTGTATCGCGCTCGGGTTTTTCGCCCTGTTCGCCCGGTTTTACAAACACCGGCGCCAGAAACGCGCCGAACAGCGTGTGGCACGGGAGGCCATTGTGGTGCGCAAAGCCGCTCTAGAGGAGGAGAGGCGGCGCAGCGAGGAGAGAATGCCACCGAAGATCGAAGCGCTGGCGCCAAAACCAAAACAGAGTCCCCGTGCGAGCAAAGAAAAGCAGGGAGAGCTGTTCAAAATCGGCCCGGTCACCGGCGCCCTGCCACCGCTGGGCCTGCTGGACCCGGCGGACCAGAATAAAAAGGCGGGTTTTTCACGGGAATCCCTGGAGGGGTTGTCCCGTCTGCTGGAGCTGAAACTCAAGGACTTCGGTGTGGTGGCAGAGGTGGTTTCTGTCCTGCCTGGTCCGGTGGTCACCCGTTTTGAAATTCAGCCGGCACCCGGAGTTAAAGTCAGCAAAATTTCCAATCTGGCCAAGGATCTGGCGCGCTCACTGGCGGTGATCAGTGTCCGTGTTGTCGAGGTCATCCCGGGTAAATCGGTGGTGGGGATTGAGATCCCCAACGAGAACCGCCAGATTGTCCGCCTGAGTGAGGTACTGTCTGCCGATATTTACGAAAATGCCAAATCCCCCCTGACCCTGGCCTTGGGGCACGATATCTCCGGCCAGCCAGTGGTGGCGGATTTGGCCAAAATGCCACACCTGCTGGTGGCGGGCACCACGGGCTCCGGTAAATCCGTGGGCATCAACGTAATGTTGCTCAGCCTGCTGTACAAATCGACACCCGAAGCGGTGCGCCTGATTCTGGTGGACCCGAAGATGCTGGAGCTGTCGGTCTACGAGGGTATCCCCCATTTGCTGACGCCGGTCATTACGGATATGAACGACGCAGCCAACGGCCTGCGCTGGTGTGTCGGGGAGATGGAGCGCCGCTATAAGCTGATGGCCGCACTGGGAGTGCGCAACCTGGCGGGCTTTAACCGCAAGGTGGAGGAAGCCGATGGGGCCGGAGAGCCCATTGTCGACCCGCTTTGGCAGCCGGACCCCATGTCCAGCATCCCGGAAGGGGAACAAACCGCTCCGGCATTGCACAAGCTGCCGGCCATCGTGGTGGTAATCGATGAGTTTGCCGACATGATGATGATTGTCGGCAAGAAGGTGGAGCAGCTGATCGCGCGGATCGCGCAAAAAGCCCGCGCGGCGGGCATTCACTTGCTGCTGGCCACCCAGCGCCCCTCGGTGGATGTCATCACCGGCTTGATCAAAGCCAATGTGCCCACCCGTATCGGTTTCCAGGTCTCCTCAAAGGTGGACTCCCGCACCATTCTCGATCAGGGTGGGGCAGAGCAGCTGCTGGGTCATGGCGATATGCTCTACCTGCCGCCGGGCAGCGGAGTGCCGGTGCGGGTGCATGGGGCCTTTGTGGATGATCACGAGGTACACAAGGTCGTGGCCGACTGGTGCCGCCGCGGTGCACCGGAGTACATTGATGGTATTGTCGACGACAGTAACAACAGTATACCGGTGCCCGGGCTGCAGTCCGATGAAGGGGAGGGCGAGGATCCGGAAGCGGATGCCCTCTACGATGAGGCCGTGGCCTTTGTAACGAAATCGCGCAAGGCTTCCATCTCCTCTGTACAGCGCCAGTTGCGTATTGGTTACAATCGCGCCGCACGTATTATTGATGCCTTGGAAGCCGCAGGGGTTGTGTCCCCGGCCGGACACAACGGCAACCGTGAGGTATTGGCGCCCCCACCCCCTTGAATGAGCGCGCCATCGGACGGGTAGGGAGAGGGTTAAGCGCCTGTTCACCGGCCCACCACTATGCTTCGGGAACATAACCTACTGGAACCCAATTATGAAAAGCATTCTGCACAGCCTGCTGATTCTGGTGAGTCTTGCCGCCGCAGGGGCCTGGGCCGATGCCACCGATGATCTCAGCAAGCGGCTTAAGCCCCTCGCTGCGCTGTCAGGGAATTTTCAGCAGACCTTGCTTGATGAGCGCGGCAAGGTGACCCAGAAGAGCAGTGGCAGCTTCTCTGTGCAGCGACCCGGTAAGCTGCGCTGGAAAACTGGGGACCCCTACGCCCAGCTATTGGTGACCAACAATAAAACCCTGTGGCTTTACGATCCGGATCTGGAACAGGTGACGGTGCGACCGGTGGACAAGCGCATCCAGGAGACTCCGGCACTCCTGCTCGGCGGCAGGGTGGAAGAGATCCGCAATGCGTTTAATGTCAGCCTGAAAGACGGAGTCTATCACCTGGCTCCAAAAAATCCCTCGGCGCCCTTTAAAGCCATGGAAATACGCTTTGCCAAAAATGGGCTGCCCGCAGCGATCACGGTGCGCGACAATATGGGCCAGACCACCGAGATCACTTTCAGTGACATTCAGGCCAATCCCGAGCTTCCCGCCTCGGTATTCAACTTCAAACCACCCGCGGGCACTGACGTTATTAGAGATGAGTGATCTGTTTCAGTCCCCCCGCAATTACCAGCCCCTGGCTGCCCGGATGCGGCCCAGCTCCCTGGTCGGTTATGTGGGCCAGTCACATTTATTGGGGGAGGGGAAACCGCTGCGCGAAGCAGTGGAGCGCGGCCAGTTGCACTCGATGATTTTGTGGGGACCGCCGGGGGTTGGCAAAACCACTTTTGCCCGGCTTCTCGCACAGGCGTGCGAGGCCCGTTTCGCGACACTTTCCGCGGTTTTGGCCGGGGTCAAGGATATCCGTCAGGCCGTTGCGGAGGCTGAGCAGGGCCGTGTGCAATCCGGTTGCGGCACCATTCTGTTTGTGGACGAAGTGCACCGCTTCAACAAGGCCCAGCAGGACGCCTTTTTGCCCTATGTCGAGGAGGGCACGGTAACCTTCGTTGGCGCCACCACGGAAAATCCGGCCTTTGAGCTGAATAACGCCCTGCTGTCCCGCTGCCGGGTCTACCTGCTGCGCAGTATTTCCGAGGCGGATTTACAGGCCTTGCTGCAGCGCGCCTTGCAAACCGACAACGCACTGGCGGATCGCAATGTCCGGGTGTCAGAAGCGGTGCTGCTAAAGATTGCGCGCGCCGCTGATGGGGATGCGCGCAGTGCCCTGAACCTGCTCGAAGTTGCCTGTGACATGGCCACAGGGGAGGGCGGTGCGCTGCAGGTCGACGAAGCTGTACTCGCCGAGGTGCTCAGCGCCGATGTGCGGCGCTTCGACAAGGGTGGTGACTATTTTTACGATCAAATCTCGGCATTGCACAAATCCGTGCGGGGTTCCGATCCCGATGCGGCGCTCTACTGGTTTGTGCGTATGCTTGATGGCGGCTGCGACCCCCTGTATATCGCGCGCCGGGTGGTGCGTATGGCCAGTGAGGACATCGGCAATGCGGACCCCCGCGCACTGCAGCTGGCGCTCAATGCCTGGGATGTGCAGGAGCGGCTCGGCAGCCCGGAAGGGGAGCTGGCCGTCGCCCAGGCGATTCTCTACCTGGCGGTGGCGGCCAAAAGCAACGCGGTGTACAGCGCCTACAAGCGCGCGGTGGCGGATGTCCGTCGCGACCCCAGTTACGAGGTGCCCATCCATTTGCGCAATGCGCCCACCAAGCTGGCCAAAAGCCTTTCCCATGGCACCGAGTATCGCTATGCGCACGATGAGCCCGATGCTTTTGCCGCAGGGGAAAATTATTTTCCCGAGGCCATTGCCGATCGGCAATACTACCATCCGGTATCGCGCGGATTGGAACTGAAAATTGCAGAGAAACTGGAGACACTGCGCCGCCTGAACCGCAGCAGTGCCGTTCAGCGTTACACAGATAACACCTGAGCTGTGGGGGAAGCGAAATGCAGTGGCTGGCAATTGCCCTGGGTGGCGCTTTGGGGGCAATGCTTCGCCACCTGATCACCGTCTGGAGTTACCCGGTTTTCAGCGGTAAGTTTCCCCTGGGTACACTGATTGTCAATGTGCTCGGATCCTTTCTAATTGGAATTGCTTACATACTGATCGCCCACCGCGCCATGCTGGGGGAGGAGTGGCGGCTCCTGCTTATGACGGGCCTGTTTGGTGCGCTTACAACCTTCTCCACTTTCTCCCTGGAAAGCCTGATACTGTGGCACAATGGCCAACCTTTCGTGGCTATTGGCTATATTCTCGGCAGCCTTGTCTGCTGCCTGGCTGCCACGGGAGCTGCTGTCGCCCTAGCGGCACGTTATTTTTAAACGGAATCCATTCAATATTTTGTGGTAGGCGCCTGGGTGCAGGCGAACTGGAGACAATGCTCGATCCCAAACTGATTCGCACGGATATGGACCAGGTAGCTGCGGTGTTGAAAAAGCGTGGTGTGGCACTGGATACGGTCAAACTGAAGGCGCTTGAGGCGCGCCGCAAGGCGCTGCAGGTCCACACGGAGCATCTGCAAAATGAGCGCACCAGAAAGTCGAAGAATATCGGGCGTGCAAAGGCTGCTGGAGAAGATATCGCCCCGCTGCTGACAGCGGTGGAGTCCCTGGGCGGCGAGTTACATAGTGCCAAGCAGGCGCTGGCTGAACTGCAGCAGGAACTGGCTGCTATTCTGTCTGCGATCCCGAACCTGCTGGATGCGTCGGTACCGGAGGGCGAGAGCGAGGACGATAATGTTGAAATCCGGCGCTGGGGGCAACCGCGCTCTTTTGAGTTTGCCATCAAGGACCACGTCGATCTGGGTACTGGGCTTGGGGGTCTCGACTTTGAAATGGCGGCAAAGCTCACAGGTTCGCGCTTTGCCGTAATGACCGCAGCGGTAGCGCGACTGCACCGTGCGTTGGCTCAGTTTATGCTGGACATTCACACCGAAGAGCACGGCTACACAGAGGCCAATGTGCCGTTTATTGCCAATGGGGAATCCCTCTATGGCACTTCGCAGCTGCCGAAGTTTGAGGAAGACCTGTTCAAACTGAATGACGAGCGTGGCTTCTATCTGATTCCGACCGCAGAAGTGCCACTTACGAATCTGTACCGCGACCATATTGTTGAAGACAGCCAGTCGCTGCCACACAAACTGGTTGCCCACACACCCTGTTTCCGCTCCGAGGCCGGCTCCCACGGCCGCGACACCCGCGGCATGATTCGCCAACACCAGTTTGAAAAAGTGGAACTGGTGTGGGTGACCCGCCCGGACCAGTCTGAAGAAGCACTGGAAGCCCTGACGCAGCATGCAGAGACCATTCTGCAAAAATTGCAGCTGCCGTACCGGATTGTGGCGCTCTGTGGTGGCGACATAGGCTTTGCCGCGCGCAAGACCTACGATATTGAGGTCTGGATTCCGTCTCAGGACCGGTACCGGGAAATTTCCTCCTGCTCCCTGGTGGGTGACTTCCAGGCGCGCCGGATGAAGGCCCGCTGGCGCAATCCGGAATCCGGCAAACCGGAACTGGTGCACACCCTGAATGGCTCCGGTCTCGCGGTGGGCCGAGCCCTGGTCGCGGTTCTGGAGAACTACCAGTGCGAAGACGGGAGTGTGAAAATTCCCACCGTGTTGCACCCTTATATGGGCGGCAGGGAAGTGATTGAGGCTTCCCTGCCGTAATGTTGATACGGCAGTCTGGATGGCAGCCGGATAACCACCCCTTGGTTTCTTGGAGGAAAGCTGTCCCCCGCCTGCCGCGGAATGGAAGAAGACGTTGCGCTATCTCCCAATCGCGTTTGATGTCCAAAACCGCCCTTGCCTGATCGTGGGTGGAGGTGCTGTTGCCACGCGTAAAGCCCGCCTGCTCTACAGGGCGGGTGCCCGCTTGTGGGTGGTTTCCCCGGCGATTGTCGCTGAACTTAAGCAACTGGTGAACGATTCAAACGGGGCCCTGTTTGAAGCAACCTACTGCGCCGATTATCTGCACCGCGCCGAACTGGTGATCGCGGCATCCGATAATGCGAAGGTGAATGCGCAGGTCTCTGCCGATGCGCGCGCCCGGCATCTGCCGGTCAATGTGGTGGATGCGCCGCAACTGTGCACGTTTATTTTTCCCGCAATGGTGGAACGCGGCGATCTGGCGATTGGTATCAACAGCGGTGGTGCTGCGCCGGTGCTCGCCCGGCGTATCCGCGCTCAGATCGAAGCATTGCTGTCCCCCGGGCTCGCCAGCCTGGTGGTGCTCGCCGCTCGTGTGCGCAGCAGGGTAAAAGCCGCACTGCCCGAAGCCCAACGCAGAGGCTTTTGGGAGTGGGTTTTCTCGGGGCCGGTCGCCAGCCGTGTGGAGGCGGGGAAGCTGGCGGAGGGGGAAAGCGCGTTGCTCAATGCCCTGCAGGACTGGGCGGGTAGGTCCCCGCCCACTGGTGAGGTATACCTGGTGGGCGGCGGACCGGGAGATCCCGATCTGCTGACCTTTCGCGCCCTGCGTCTGATGCAGCAGGCCGATGCCGTGCTCTATGATCGCCTGGTATCCCCGGCAGTTCTGGATCTGGTGCGCAGGGATGCCGAGCGCATTTATGTTGGCAAGAAAAAAGCGTTTCATTCGGTTCCCCAGGGCGATATCAATCAGTTGTTGGTGGATTTAGCCAGCAAAGGCAAAAAAGTTCTGCGCCTGAAGGGGGGGGACCCCTTTATTTTTGGCCGGGGTGGTGAAGAAATCGACAAACTGGCCGAACACGGAATTCCGTTTCAAGTGGTGCCGGGTATTACCGCTGCGTCTGGATGTGCCAGTTACGCAGGTATTCCTTTGACGCACCGTGATTATGCCCAGTCGGTGCGGTTTATTACCGGGCACTTACAGGAAGGCAGCCTCGATTTGCCGTGGGGCGAATTGGCCTCTGATGGCCAGACCCTAGTTTTCTATATGGGCTTGACTGGCCTGGAGACTATTTGCACCGAACTTGCCCGCCACGGCCTCCCGGCGGAAACGCCAGCGGCATTGATTGAAAAGGGTACAACGCCGGCACAGCGGGTTATTGTGGGTGACCTCAAGACACTGCCGACCCTTGCGAAGGAAAAGGCCGTTCGGGCACCGACTTTGACCATCATTGGAGGTGTTGTCAGCTTACACGAGAAGTTGCACTGGTATCAGCGGGACCAATCAGATTTCCAATCCCCTGTCTGTGATGTTTGATTCCGGTAACAGATCAGACCCTATTGTCCGCTGCACGAAATCTTTTGACAAAAAGGCGTTGCGGCCACACAGGGGCATTCGCTACCGCCAAACGCCGAATTACAGTGGAAACCCTCGATCACTTTGATTGAAGGGAAGAGCGCTGTGACAAGGTATTACCAGATATGGATTGGGGCGTAGCAGTTGCAATATACCACGAGTGCGAAAAGGCATTGCGTGTTCAGTAGAGGTTCTGTCGGCCCAGGCCCAGATCATAAATGTCACCTTTCGGTGCTTTTTGTTTTCAAATAAGCACTGAACGCAAAATGGACTTAATCCAACCCAATAATAACCACATATCCTTATGTGAAATGTATGGATATTCTACCAATAAGTTGCCGTCCGGAAAATCCAGGTATTGCCAAAAGTGCCGAAAGCGTGGTTTTGAGTTACTGACAATAATCCGGGTAAAAGGTATGTTAAGGCTGACAAGGTTGGATACAGCCAGGTAATTACAGGAAATTCTCGACTGCCACAATCCCCGTTATAGCCTTTTAAAAAAGTTCTGAATGACGCACTGACTTGGCGGTGTATTCAAAAGGCACTTGTCGTTAAAATTCACTTTTACTGTTGCGGTGCTTCTCTTGTGTTGACAACCCATTAAAAAGTGTTGCCATTACCTGCTACACTTGAAGGATCGTTCATTATAAATTTTTTTATCGGGATGCAGCTACTTATACAGGGTATGGGAAGAGTTTCCGTCTTTCAAGACCCTATCAGTTGTGGTGGCAGGCCGCGATTCTGTAAAGGTCTATTTGCAAGCTGTCAGGATTGGGAATCGTTGTGTTTTCTTCACGGGGGGATATCGACTCTCTCCATTTGGGATTTGTTTATTACCTGCTGAAGTGGCCCAAGGAGGAGGATTATTCCAGCGAATTGTCTTCAGCAGAGATTGCTCTTTTCAAGGTTGCATTTGTGCGGTATGCAGCGATTGTGAAGATGAGTCATACCGCTTAGTAAAAGGAATTAAGGAGATTGTTATGGCGTATAACAAAACCCTGGCAGAAAAGGTGCGCAATCTGTTACAGGAAAACCAGGGGCTCAGTGAGAAGCAGATGTTTGGGGGCCTGGCGTTTATGTTAAATGGCAACATGGCCTGTGGTGTCATCGGCGAAGAACTGATGGTTAGGGTGGGGCCTGATCACTATCAGGAAGCACTGGCGGAGCGGTATACCCGGCCAATGGATTATACCGGACGTCCCCTGAAGGGGATGGTGTATGTCGAGGAGGATGCCGTTGCCGAAGACCTCGACAGTTGGGTAAACCGCGGCGTACAATTTGCTGGTTCTCTACCGCCCAAATAAAATCTGAACTCATACGCAAAGGAAGCCAGTTCGGAAGGGGATTTTAGTGTCTTGCGAATGAAAAAATGACACAGTTTTGCCGGCACACAGTAGGATTTTCGGAGAAATAGGGCTTATCTCTGATGCTTGGTGACCCCCAGGCCGGATAGCCGTGGCCACGACAGAGGGTTTTCAGTGCATATTGCAGCAGTTGGAAGGGATTTCGATCATGTATTTTATCGAGTTAAATAACGGCGTGCAGATTCCTCAGGTTGGCATGGGGCTGGCTGCTGTAGGTGGCTGGCAGCAAGATAACGAATATGTCACCGACACCATTTTAAAGGCCATATCGATCGGTTATAGACAGTTTGATACGGCTTCTGTGTATGGCAATGAGCGTGCCCTGGGGCGGGCAATCAGGGAATCAGGCCTGCCGCGGGAAACGTTCTTTATAACCAGTAAACTCTGGGATACTGAGCAGGGGCGCAGCAAAACCCACGATGCTTTTGCGCGCAGTCTGGAACGTTTGCAACTGGAATATCTGGATCTCTACCTGATTCACTGGCCGGTGCCTGCCTATACCCGGGAAACCTGGGAAGCTATGGAGGTGCTGTATCAGCAGAAGAAGGTACGGGCCCTGGGTTTATCGAATTTTCGCAAGGCGGATATCGAACAAATTGCCACATTCGCCGAGGTGCGCCCGGTCTGTAATCAAATTGAATTGCACCCTTATTTCACCCAGCAGCCACTGGTGGATTACTGCCAGTTTCACAAAATTGCCATCAGCTGCTGGTCCCCTCTGGGTACCGGATCCTCCTGGAGTGGCGTGTCACAAAGCCAAAAACCGATAGTGGACCCACTGATTGTGAAAATCGCAGAAAGTCACTCTGTATCTCCGGCACAAGTAATTTTGAAGTGGAATGTACAACAGCATCGAATTGTGATTCCCAAGGCGGAAAAGCTGGATAACATGCGTAGCAATTTCTTACTGACAGGATTTAGTTTGAGCAATAGTGAAATCAGGGAAATCAACGGCCTGAATGGCAATAAACGGCTTGGTGGTGACCCAGATTATGCCCATAAAAATAATTTAACGGTGAAGGTGCCAGATTAACACATCGGTTAATTATAAGGGGTGTGCCTTACATTTATAGAGTCGTCAGTGGAGTCTTGTTCCAATCAATGGTTTTGTACAGCAACGGCAGTCCGCTGCTCTTACCTGTTGTGATGATGCCGGGAGAGGGATGTCTGATATTGCTTTTGCAGGATGTTCGATTGATTTGACAAAAGTAGTTCCGCTTGTCTCTCACTGATAGTATCCTTACCAGCTCAAGGCCAGGCGGGAGTACAAAACGCTACTCGTGCTTTTAAATAGATGGCCGGGTGCAGGCTATCTGCCGAATGGTACAACTGCAGATTTGCTCTTCAGGTGGCAGGATATCCGTAAACTTTTCTTTGGGGTCAGCGCGACACTGTCCTGCTTAATCCGATAAGATTCATCCAATCGACCGGAAAAAATGAGATGAGAAACTGGACAAACGCCAGTAACCTTGCTTCGTAGAGATTCCCCATCGCCGCTCGGCATGCAGAGGTGGCTGTATTTGCTGGCGTCATTCATCGGGCATTGTTATTTCCAGATTTTACCCCTATTGGCTATACTGCTTTTGCATTTTCTGGGGTTTCTTTGCACACAATGCTCGTGTGGGTGAATTTTCCAGATCGGGACGGGGTGTCCTGAGACAGGAAAATACTATGGCACTACGGGCCGCAAATCCTCTAAACGAGAGTCTCTTCGCCTGATTAGGACGGTGTTTTAGGGGGCTTATGATTGGGGGGTTTGGTTGTGAGGGAACCTTAAATCTGGATTGGCAGTGACCGGCGCTTTGGTTGCAGAAAAAGAATACATTTTCCTCCGGTACTCATAGGGCCTGGGGGCTAGCCTGTTGGGGGGTGAGTATGTCGATTGCGCGTCGGCGCTTTATCGTTTTTGGGCCGTTACTGGCCGTTCTTTTTTATGTGTTTTTGCGTGTGCTGGATATGGCATATTTGCCTGCAGTCACTGCGGCTATTACATTGCTGACAGTGATCTGGTGGATTACTGAGGCACTGCCTATTCCGGCAACTTCTCTGGTACCTTTTATACTTCTCCCCTTGTTCGGGGTGGCCGATTACAAAATAGTGGCGGCATCGCTGGGAAGTCATGTGATAATGCTGCTTATGGGAGCCTTTATTTTGTCTAAGGCCTTGGAAAAGAGTGGGGCCCATGAACGCCTGGCCTTGTATATGCTGCGCATCGTTGGCATCTCCTCTGGTCGGCGGTTGGTTCTTGGGTTTATGCTGGCCTCCGGTTTTCTCAGTATGTGGATCTCGAATACCGCCACAACCCTGATGATGCTGCCCATTGCCCTGGCAATTCTCTCCCGTATTCAAAATCAACGATTGAGCATTGCGCTGATTTTGGGGATCGCTTATGCCGCCAGTCTCGGGGGTGTGGGTACGCCGCTGGGTACGCCTCCGAATGTGATTTTTATGGGGATTTATGAGGAGTTAACCGGTCGGACATTCAGCTTCGTGGGCTGGATGAAGATCGGTCTTCCTGTTGTGTTGGCTACTCTGCCGATTATGGCACTCTGGCTTACTCGCAGCGTTCATCTTAAAAATGCAATTCAACCGCCGGCGGTTGGCGTTTGGCGTGCGGAGGAAAAGCGCACACTCCTGGTGTTTGGCCTTGCCATAGGCTTTTGGGTTACTCGCAATGCACCCTTTGGCGGCTGGAGCGGGTGGCTGGGTATTGCATCTGCAGGAGACAGCACAGTGGCTATTGCCGCTGTGGTGGCCATGTTTATGATTCCCGATGGAAAAGGTGGCCGCTTGCTCGACTGGCAGACTGCAGAGACAATCCCCTGGGGCATGTTGCTGCTCTTCGCTGGTGGTCTCGCCCTGGCCAAAGGCTTTTCCGTCTCGGGCCTGAGCAGTATGTTGGGCAGCGGGCTTTCCTTTCTGACTGCCATGCCCCTGTGGGTAATGTTGCTATTGCTTTGTCTCAGTGTCACCTTCTTCACGGAAATTACCAGTAATACCGCTACAGCCACGCTACTGATGCCGATACTTGCAGTGGCGGCCACTTCTGCAGGTTTTGATCCGATGGTGTTGATGATACCCGCTGCCATGAGTGCCAGCTGTGCTTTTATGTTACCGGTGGCCACGGCACCCAATGCAATCGCTTACGGCACCGGAAAAGTGCGTATGCAGGATATGGTGCGTGAGGGTGCGGTGCTGAGTGTAACGGCATCGTTGATTATTGCAGGTACAGCCTGGCTGCTATTGGGTTAGGCGGTTGTGCGGGTGATGTTGCCAGATTGGGTAACAATCCTTATTTCCAGGATGCTGCACTGGAAAACAGTTGCTGCAGCATAAAATTATCCGCTGCACAGGCAGATTTTTTCGGTGTGTAAGACTCGGGGAAATACTGGGTAGCCACATAGGGTAATTTGACCACAGGTGTCGACGGCGGAGCGTTTTCACAAAACGATTGATCCCCGAGCCCGGTCACTTTTCTGATCGGTAATAGAGTGCTCTCGAGCCAAATCGTTAAGGGGTGGCCGCCTCAATTGGCGGCCCTTGATTGCTTTGCGGGCAAAAAATGCAATAAAACTGCAGTGAGCCCCAAGGGGCTCTGCCCATTGCATACTTCCGTTAGGTGGTGGATTCTTGCCGACGTGTCACAGCACTGTAGAAGATTAATGCGGCTGCAAACAGAAGCCAGTCTTTGATAATGAACTGACCAGTTGTATTCAGATCGAGAATAAAGAGATCATACCCGGGAGTATTGAAAAGAAAAGTGGTTGTTCCGATCGCTGTGGCCAGGATACCGGCCAAGCCGAACAATCCAATGCGCTTGGATACCGGTGCAAGTAGCAGCGATACTAGAAAAATTAACTCGACGATGCCAATGAAATTTGAGGCTCCCTGGGTGCCCCAAACAATGTAAGTCCAGGAAAAAAAGATATTGGTACTCATCAGGGGAAAAATACCCTGCGCCTCATAGGCAGTGAATTTCATTGCGCCAATCCACCCCATCACAATGGCGACGCCAAAAATACACAGCCCAATGGCAATGCGCCGACACACTTGTGAAGACGTACTGGAGGCGTACAAATACAGGGCCACACCAGCCATGGAGAAGTACTTTATGATCCCCTGGCCCGAACCAATAAACGGGAAACCGCCGTAGGACGCTACCCACACCGGGTTTGTCAGGAGAAACGTGGTGGGAGCAATCAGCAGTATAAAAGCGACCAGTGCAGACCATTGATAACTCCTGCTGTGCCGATTGCGCTGGCCGAGTCCGATCGCAATCACAATTTTTACTGCGCCGATCAACCATGCCAGAGGCGTCCACTGTGTGCCCACTTTTGAAAAGAGCAGGTGCTGACTAAACCAGTTGTTGATTATTTGGGAACCGGTTTCCCCGAAAGAGAGAACGCCTGTCCAGACGAGGTACACCACCATGATCCAGTTTGCGATTGTGTAAACGTGACGCTCAGGGATATTATAAAAATACGAGAGACTCATGATTTTTGCTCCTGCTGGGCTGGAAGAAAAAGTGCCGAATACGCCGTTTGTCTGGATTATTTCGGGGACAGGGCTTTTGGCATGGCATTTTGCAAAGGCCGGGGTGGTGACCCCCGGTTCTTATACTCCTGACAGGGTAGTAAAAACCCCTAGCCATTACCTGCTCATTACAACTGGGGATTGCCTCCCCGGAATATCTGGCAGCTCTTTGTGGCGCGCCAGTATACGAAAGGCCCAGAACAGACTGCGGCGGGCGAAGGTGTTTTCCTGCACCGGATGAACCCGGCGTGTTTTTAGGCAGCCAGGTAAAAGATCCGTTCCTGTATTAAGGGGTGCCTAACGCGCGGTGACTTGAGTGCTGATGGCTGCCCGCAAAGCTGTAGCATCCTGTAACCAGACAATGTCATCAGCATCCACCTCCAGCCCGGTAATGTGCGTAAGGATAACTTCCAGGCCAGCCAAATCCCCGCTACCGTCAGATTTGCCGTCAATGGACAGCTGAAGCCAGGCGCGGCCATTTTCGTCAGTCACTTTTCGTACCCTGTCTGTATCGACAGCGCTGGTGTGCCGGTCGATCACCGAGGGGCTACCTGGTGGCAGGTAAATTGTGCCATTGGTAAAGTCCACCGCGAAGGCTACCACACCGGGCAGAATGCCAAAAAGCAGTGCGGCACCATCCAGGATAACCACTGCCGGGTCCACACGACCGCCTGTCTGACCTTTGCGCTCAGGATACAGAAAATAACCGCAGGCGCTCACATTAATGGCCATCACCAACACGCAGCTAAGGGCAATACTGCGCCGAATACTACTACCCATGAACTCTACCTCTTTCAGCTTATCATCGAGTCTGGAATCCCGGTCAGCTGTCTGGCCTCGGTCCCAAAGGCCAATTCCGGAGAAGGGTTCGCCTTCTCGCCTGTCCAGCCAAATATCCTTCCATTGGTAAGGGAAAAGCCACTAAATTTACGCCTATCTGCACCAGGGTGCAACAAAGTGCAAAAAAAACTGCCTAAACTTTAATCAGCGCCTGTTACGGAATGTTATGGAGATGTCATTGATTTCTGACAGTGTGGAGTGACGCACTTGTGAACAGTCCGGGCAGCTAGCATTTGTCTGGGACCGACACCAGAAATTTCAGGGAGCAGTAGTCGCAGCAGGTGCCGCCAGGGATTGGCTAAAGCACGGTATCGGGTTCGATACCGTGCTTTTTATTATTTGCACATCAATTCCAGGGTGTTTCCCGGTTGGGGGGATTACCACCCTGGGCAACTGACACAAGTGCACAGTGCAAGTTCTATTTCCTGCTTTGAGTCGGTAGCCGCCGGCGTCAGATTCCCTCAGTTACCTCCTCTAAGTGATCCAAATCCATGGGTGGATGGCGTGAAAATTTACCTGTGAAGTGGCAACTTCCACCGCCATGTGCCTGAAAAAAATGCGTGAGCCCTGTATCCTGCGCCCAGTAACAAGAGGGGGCGTAGATGAATATAACCAGTGCTTTCGACAGCGGCAATATTGAGGTTGTCAATTCCAATGCCAATCCGGTTGAGTTGGCCATCCGCCAAGACCACAATTCCGATTTCTATCAGTGGTTTCACTTTCGCTTAGAGGGGGAAACCGGGTCAAGTTATGCGCTGCGTATTGTGAATGCTGGCAAGGCCGCTTATCCGGAGGGGTGGGAAAATTACCGGGTGTGCGCTTCCTACGACCGCCAGCACTGGTTTCGTATCGGTACCCATTATGACGGAAATAGCCTGGATTTTACCGTAACGCTGGATGAGCCAAGTATCTATCTTGCCTATTTCGCTCCGTATTCCTGGGAGCGGCACCTGGATTTACTTGCCTGGGCCCAAAGCAGCGACCGGGTACACTTGCAAAGTCTCGGCAAAACGCTCGACGGTCGTGATATGACCCTGCTGACGGTTGGGGCTGCCAGCAGTGCCAGGCACCGGGTCTGGATGATCGCCCGCCAGCACCCTGGGGAAACCATGGCGGAATGGTTTGTGGAGGGCTTTTTGGAGGCGCTGCTGGACGAGGCCAATCCCACAGCCCGGCGTCTTCTGGCGGATACCGTCTTTTATGTGGTGCCGAATATGAATCCCGACGGCAGTGTGCGCGGCCACCTGCGCACCAATGCGGCGGGGGCAAACCTGAATCGCGAGTGGCTTGACCCCAGCATGGAGCGCAGCCCGGAGGTTTTTCTGGTGCGGCAGAAAATGCTGGAACTCGGTGGGGAACTATTTCTGGATATTCATGGGGACGAAGCGCTGCCCTACAACTTTGTCGCTGCCTGTGAGGGCATTCCCGGCTATGATGACCGCCATGCGAAACTGGAGGAAACCTTCAAACATGCCTACTTGGCGGCCAGCCCGGATTTCCAGATCGAACACGGCTACGAGCAGGACAACCCCGGTGAAGCCAACCTATCCATAGGCACCGCCTGGGCCGGGCACCAGTTTCGCACCCTGGCGCTCACCCTGGAGATGCCTTTCAAGGATAATGACAATCTGCCCGATCTGCTCGAGGGGTGGTCTCCCGCTCGCTGCCAGCAGTTGGCCCGCGATATTCTCAATCCGATCCGCGCAGTGCTGAAAACCCTGTTGTAGCGTGTTGGCGGCTTTTGTTCGATACCTCGCGCCTATCCAGTGCCAGCAGGTTTCTGTAAGTGGTCGTTAGATGGATCGAGATCAGGCATAATTCTGCACAACAAGGCTTATAGGACTACACCATGCAATTCTCCTCCCTCTGGCGCCGTCTCGGCCTGATTGTTGCTGTCAGTGGCGCACTCACCGCCTGTCGCCAAGGCGACCCCGACGTGACCGGGAAGCAGGCAGCGGAACCAGCCGCTGCCCATACGGGTCACCAGCACCCTGTGGGGAGCACCACCGGCTCCAGCTCTGATCAGGTTGAGCAGGCCCAGGTTGATGCCATAGCCGCAGATCTGCACAAGCATATCGCGGTTCTCGCTTCTGACCAGTTCGAGGGACGTGCTCCCGCCACACCGGGTGAATTGCTTACCGTCAACTATCTGGCAGAACAATTTAAAGCCCTGGGGCTGACGCCCGGCGCTAGGGATGCAAAGGGCCAGCCGAGCTGGT
The DNA here is from genome assembly GCF_030731025.1 of Microbulbifer sp. 2205BS26-8. Lineage (NCBI taxonomy): Bacteria > Pseudomonadati > Pseudomonadota > Gammaproteobacteria > Cellvibrionales > Microbulbiferaceae > Microbulbifer > Microbulbifer sp. 2205BS26-8. The sequence goes on from NZ_JAVAMR010000009.1 coordinate 60,848, forward strand.
TCCAGCAGGTGCCCATCGTAGAGATGCAGATCGAATCCACTCCCCTCCGCATTGTGGGCGCGGGTGCCGAGCAGGTGTTGCAGCCAGTCACTGACATGGTGGCTTTCACTCAGCGCCAAATCCCTGCATCCGCCCTGGAGAACAGCGAATTGGTCTTTGTCGGCTATGGCATTGTTGCCCCCGAGAATGACTGGAATGACTACTCGGGGCTGGACATGTCCGGCAAGACCGCCGTTATTTTGGTCAATGACCCGGGCTATGCTAGCAAGGATGCGGCTCTCTTCAATGGCAACGCCATGACTTACTATGGGCGCTGGAGTTATAAATTTGAGGAAGCCGCCCGTCAGGGTGCCGATGGTGCCATCATTATTCACGAGACCGGGGCCGCCGGTTATCCGTGGGCAGTGGTCAGCGGTTCCTGGTCGGGTACGCAAATCAGCTTGGAAGCCGACGATCGCAATGCCGATCGCGTAGCGGTGGAGGCCTGGATAACCAACAATGCAGCCGGGGTGCTGTTTCGCGCTGCCGGATTGGATCTGCAAACAGAGATGGCCGCGGCGAAAACCCGCGGTTTCAAGCCGAAGCTGCTCGGCCTCAAGGCCAATATCCGGCTGCAAAACAGTCTGCAAACCACCAGTTCCCGCAACGTGGTGGCCAAGTTGCCTGGCGGGAAACGACCGGATGAAGTGATCGTGTACACCGCGCACTGGGATCACCTGGGTGTAAACAGCAATGTTAAAGGCGAAGACCAGATCTTCAATGGCGCTGTGGACAATGCCACAGGAACCGCCGGGTTGCTGGCCATGGCTGCCCAGGCGGTAAAACTTGAACGCCCCGATCGTTCACTGGTTTTCGTTGCGGTCACCGCTGAGGAATCCGGCCTGCTCGGCTCCGGATATTATGCGGAGCACCCCGTTGCACCCCTGGAGAAAACGGTTGCGGGCATAAACTTTGATGCTATGAATGTGCTCGGGCCAGCCCGGGATATTATTGTTATTGGCTCCGGCAGCAGTGAATTGGAGCCTTTGCTGGAGGCCGCTGCAAAGGCGCAGGGCCGTTACCTGGTTCCTGAGGAACACCCCGAGCGCGGTTATTTTTACCGTTCGGATCATTTCAGCCTGGCGAAGAAAGGCGTTCCCATGCTCTATTTTGACTCCGGCACCGATAACCTGGAGCACGGTCGCCAATGGGCTCGGCGCAAAGGCGAGGAATATCTCAGCGATCACTATCACAAGCCGGGTGATGCCTATGATCCGGCGTGGAATTTAAAGGGGGCAGCCATGGACCTGCAGTTGGGGCTGCAACTGGGACTGGTGTTGGCCAACAGCCAGGATTGGCCCAACTGGTATCCGGGCAATGAGTTTCGCGCAATCCGTGATGCGAGTGCCGGTGCCAGAAAGTAGTTCCGGCGGGTGATTCCGTAATTGTCCCTCTTGCAGCAGCGGTACCGGTTTTCTACCGCTGCAATCCCACCCATGTGTACCTGCGGCGTTGCCTGCGTTTCCTTCCCATTGCATTTGGCAAACAGAAACAGATCCCGATCTTTCTCCGGCTGTCCTGTTTTAAGAAATCAAAAAGGCAGCCTCCGCCGGGAGTAGGAATTGGCTGACTGAGAGCGGCAGCCCCCATACATCGTATTAAATACTGCATGCCAGGACTTTTGCCTTCCTGGACAACAGTTGATAACAAAAAAACATCTCAACAATATTGCAAGTGATAACCATTACCATTAGTATCCGCAAGATTCGCGACTACGGACACCAGCTGTGGTCAATATACGTCTTATTGAGTATTGAGGGATCTCTATGGGTACCACTCGAATCCAAGGTTTATGCCAGACTCTTTCTCCTGCTGTGGCTGGTCTCCACCGCTCCCTATTGGCCCTTGCAGTTGCTGTCGGCGGCGCTAATGCGGTGTTTGCAGCCGAAGAGAGAAGTGAGCGTTTGGAGGAGGTCCAGGTTACCGGTCAGCTGAATCTGTCCCGGCAGACTTCTATTGGCAAGCTGGATATCCCGGTCGATGAGACGCCTTTTTCTATCACACTGCGCGATAAAGCGTTCTTTGATGCTACCGGCTCCAAGTCTGTGCAGGATGTGCTGCAATATTCAGCCGGTGTGAATGGCGGCTTGTTTGGTGTGGATGCCCGTGGCGATTGGTCTTCGGTGCGCGGTGTGGACCCTGTGATGTTTATTGATGGGTTGCAGTCGATTTTTGGCAGCTATACCAGTTCCCGTGCCAATCTGTATGCCTTTGAACGGGTGGAAATCCTCAAAGGGCCTTCCTCTGTGCTCTACGGTCAGGGCTCTACAGGCGGGATTGTCAATCTGGTTTCCAAGCGCCCCCAGAGCGAATTTGGTGGTGAGCTAGTGGTGCAGGGTGGTGACTACAACCGTAAAGTAGTTGCCGGTGATGTGACTGGTGCGTTGGACAGTGAAGGCAAATGGCTCTATCGCTTAGTGGGTTATACCCGTGATGCTGATGCCCAGGTGGATCATGTAGAGGATAACAGCACTTTGTTTATGCCTTCTTTCTCTTGGCGCCCCAGTGCGGATACGGAAGTAACCTTCCTGGCGAGTTATCAGAAAGACGAGACAGGTACGACTGCCGCATTTTTACCCTGGGGGGGTACGCGTATTGAAAATGAAAATGGCGATATACCGACGGATGTTTTTCTGAGTGAGCCAGGCTGGGATAAGTATGATACAGAACAAATCGCTTATAGTTTGTGGCTGGATCATCGATTGAGCGAAAACTGGGGTGTTAACGCGAGTCTGCGTTATTCAGAGGGAGAGGTTGACTATAACTCAATGTACGCGGACTTTGCTTTAGAGCTTCGTCTGGAGAAAAATATCAGAGAAGTGTCTCGTACGGTGTACATGAAAGATGCTAGCAGTGACTTGCTGATTTTTGACTTACGCTTATTTGGGGAGATCTCTACCGGTCCCTTTGAGCATCAGATTTCTTTTGGCCTAGATAATCAGGATGCACAGATTGACGACCGCACATTCAGGGGGTCTGGCCTTGGTGGTTTTATTGATATTTTTGACACCGTATACGGGTTTGTACCTGAGGGTCTGGAAGGGCTGGCGAGGGATGAAACTATTACTGATACAGAGCAGCTTGGTTTCTACTTTCAGGATCAGGTAATGCTTGGGAATTTTATTTTTAACGCAGGGATACGTAGTGATAGAACCAGTTCCCGAGCAAAGAGTAATAATCCCGGAACAGATGATGCACGCAAGAAAGCTCGCGCAGTTACTAAACGCTTTGGCGTGATGTATGCATTTGACAGTGGTGTTTCTCCCTATATCAGTTATTCTGAATCCTTTGAGCCTGTGGTGTCAGACCCCAGTGGGCTGGGTCGCTCACTTAAACCGGTTGAGGGTGAGCAGGTGGAAGCTGGGCTCAAGTTCCAGCCTGAAGGCACTAATTTGTTGGTTACTGCCTCTGTTTTTGACATTATACAGAAGAACCGTCTCACTCCAGGACAGGAGAATATATTCGTACAAACCGGTGAGGTAAAAATTGACGGGGCAGAGCTGGAAGCAAGCGGTCAATGGGGCAATTTAACTCTGGCTGCAAACTACAGTAATCTCGATACTGAAATTACTGAAAGTGGAATTTATTATGAGGTTGGCACCGAATTGGAAGCTGTACCTGAAAAGCAATTTTCATTTTGGGGTGAGTACAATTTCAGTGATTGGGTGCCGGGTCTGAGTTTAGGCCTGGGCGCACGGTATGTTGGGGAAAGCTACACGGGGATAGATAAAACCCATATAATCGTGGTTTCAAATCCCTTCATCGCTAATAGCCCGGCCTTACTTGCTTATTACGACAGTATTTTTGCAGAGTTTCCCACTGATAATCCGTCTTACACCCTGTACGACGCAACCATCGGCTACACTCTGGAAAGCTGGAAATTCCAGTTGAATGTAAAAAACCTGACCGATGAAATCCACACCACCTCTTGCCTGAGCCGTGGGGACTGTTTTTACGGTGAACGCCGCTATGTTACGGCTGAAGCGCGTTACACTTTCTGAATCTGATTCTTGCTAAGTATTTGCCGGCAGTGCGTGGGTGAAGGCAAGTGCCTCCGCCCTTTTACCATTAGTTCGGCGATCTGACAGGGCCTGCAAACCCTGTGTGATCGCTGTCCTTGCAATACAGGCGCCGCTGGGCGACATTGCGGGAGTGTTCGAGGTGTGTCGGCCCGGGGCCCAGTAACAACTGGCCTCAGGCTGGACAAGCTGTCTGTTCAGGGAAATTCATCGAGCGAGCCAAAGACTTTCTTTGTGGTATTTATGCCAAATACACTCTACACCATCGCTGGGCTGGCCAGCCTCAGCGCCCTCGCCGGCATAATCTGTTTGTACAGGGCCTGGTTGCACACCGGTGTACAGCCAGTGCGCCGCTGGCTCGGTTGGACATTGATGGGGGTTTCCGCCGGGGGCTGGAGTTCGGTGTTCGGTGTTGAGTATGGGATCAGTATTGCCACCCTGATCGTTATATTGGGGGTCTTTGTCGTGATTGCGCTGAACGGAGACTGGCCCAGTGGCCCGCCTAGACAGGACAAGCAGAGAGCGACAGCCAGCGCTGCTCCCAGGGCTACGTATGTAATAGGGCTGCGTGGCATTGCGAGATGCCTGGTGGTGGTTATTTTGCCGGCGGTGAGCGGCGTGTCTGCAGGGCTGTTGTTCTTTGGTGTAGCCAATCTGGTCGACAGCAGTCGCCTGATTGGTGCGGGATTTGTTGCCATCGCCGTCTGGACCCTGGCGGTTGTCTGGTGTTGTGCCGATCGGAAACTGCTGCGCCCGGGTGCAGCCCTGGTGCTGTTTTCAGCGGCGAGCGGCCTGTATCTGTTGCCTGCTGCATAAGCGGGTGTGCAGTGCCCGTGCTATGGAATAGGAAGGTATCGTGAAATTCTCCCTCAAACCCTCACCAGCCTTTGTGCGCGATATGACCGATGGGCATTCGGTTCTGGGACTGGCACTGTCCACACTGCTGTACATTGTGTGCGTCAGCGGCACCCTGGCGGTTTTCTACAATGAATTTGAGCGCTGGGAGCAGGCTTCCGAACTGGAAACCCTGGCGGTCAGGCCCGCTGTGTATGCAACCGCCACAGAGCAGGCCACCGCCCTGGCGAGCGCACAGGGAGAAAAATTCAATTCAGTCACCTTTACTATTCCCAACTCGGATATGCCGAGATTGGTTGTGCGTGTTGGCAAAATTGAACGGTATCTGGGAGAGGATGGCTCGCTGCAGGGTGCAGTTTCCCACGACTGGACCCACTTTCTCACCTACCTGCACTTTGCCTTGAATCTGCCGGTGGTACTGGGAGTGCCACTGGTGGGATTGATCGGTGTGTTGATGACCGCGCTGATCCTGTCCGGTTTGCTGGCGCACCCAAAAATTCTCAAGGAAGCCTTCTCTTTCCGTATGGCTGGTTCCAGGCGTTTACAGCAGGTGGATCTGCACAACCGTCTGGGTGTCTGGGCCGCACCTTTCCATCTGGCCATTGCTGTCACCGGAGCCTTCATTGGTCTGTCACAGGTGGTGGCTTTTGCGATTGCGGGGCTCTTCTTCGGTGGCGATGTGGAGAAGGTGGAAGCGATGCTGTATAGGGAAAAGGTTGCGATTGCGCAAGATGCCGGGCAGGTGCCGCTGCCGGACTTTGAAATGATTCTTGCGGAGATGTCGCGGCTGGCACCGGGCCATGAGCAGAATCGTTTGCGCATATTTCATCCTGGCCGCGAAGGGCAGGTGGTAGAGATAGTCACCCGGGTTCCCGGGCGCCTGGTGTGGGGAGAGCGTTATCGGTTCGACACCCAGGGGCGGTTGGTGCACAAAGAGGGCTGGTCTGAAGGGGAGGCCGGTAAACAGGTGTACGCTTCCAATTTTCGCTTGCACTTCGGTCATTTCTCCGGCTTCCCGGTAAAAATCGCCTACTTCCTGCTGGGGGTCGGCATGTGTGTGCTGGTGGTTTCCGGCATTAATATCTGGCTGATACGCAAGCGCCAGAGAGGTGCACCTGCGGTACGCCTGGAGCGTGTGTGGATGGCCCAGGTGTGGGGAATACCGTTTGCCATCGCCTTAAGCGCTGTGGCGTACCTGGTCTTTGCTGTGTCTGCGGTACAGGTGTTTTGGTTGACCACTGCTGTTTTGAGTGTAGTTGCTGCATTTTCTGGCACAGTGGCAGGGTGGTCCATGCTGCTCAGAGGGGCCACCATTGTCGCTTGCCTGCTGGTGGTGATCGCACATGTCTCTATTTTTGGAGCAGATGCCTTTGTGCGCGCTTCACTGGTGGCCAACGCTGTGTGGTTGTTAATGGCAGCCGGTATCGCCGCCTCCTGCCTGTATACTTGGGCACGTCGTCGCACGTGCAATTTTGCCCCCTCAGTCAGGGGGGCTGTCAGTAGCAGCTAGTCATTGAGCACGGCTGGTATCCATCAGGGTGCCGGGCGCAGCATTTCTATATGGGGTATGCCGTCCTCCTCGTAGGGAGACGATACCTGCTCGAAACCGAATCCTGTATAAAACCGGCTGAGGTGCTGCTGGGCGGAAATACGAATCGCCGTTTTGGGATACTCGCTCAGGGTGTGTTGCACAGCCCGGTCCATCAGTGCTTTGCCGAGTCCGGCACCGCGGCTGGATTCCGTGGTGAGTACTCGCCCGATGGCGGGCTCCCGATATTTCCTGCCCGGAAACAAGACGCGCAGGTAGGCCATCAACTGTGGGTTCTTGTAGTTAGTGTCCCAGCAGATCAGGTGCCAGGCGAACTGGTCTTTGCCATCGGCATCCTGATAGGGGCAGTGCTGTTCTACGGTAAAGACCTGCTGGCGGGCCCGCAGTATTTCATAGAGCTGGTCGATTGAGAGTTCCCTAAAGCGGCACCATAGCCACTGCATCTGGTTTCACCCTGTGTTTTTGCAAGTTGTTTTGCTCAAGTTGTGCAGCCTGTGTGGATGCTTTGGTTGACAACTTGAATCGCTGGTGTTAACCAAGCGCGCGATAAGAGGAGTGTAAAGCTCCCTGCATGGCCCAACCAAGGTTTCGGCTTTGGTGGGCGGAAGAAAAAAAGTGACTGGTTGCATCGCCAAAATCGAAGCGGCGTTTGCATTGGTCGAAGAGGACAGACAGCGCATTAATCAGAAATTGTGGCAGTGTTCGCACGAGCGAAAGTGCCGTGCTTGAGATAGTGGAGAACCTGGGTAATAACCCTTCTGTCTTTCATCATAAATACGTGGGTAACCGGCATTTCCAGGTGATCATTCATCCCCTCCAGCTTGGTACTGGAGACCGAGACTTTACCATCATCCGTGTCCGGAATCAGCTGTGACAGTATCAGGTTGATACTGCGAGTGCCGGCAATGATGCCCACATCGAAGTTTGCACGCCCCAGCTTGTTGGGAACACTCAGGGCACCGGTGCCCAGTTGTAAGCCGGCATCACCAAAGACAAATTGAAAACCCGGGAAATGGCCGAGTTTGTCCACCACTTCACTGCCTCTGTTAGGCGGCCCCAGCATGACCACACGGTTCAGGTTTTCAACTCCCGCCTGACTCAGATACTGACGGACAAGAATTCCGCCCAAAGAGTGAGTGACAAAATTGACTTCGTCCTGATCGGCACAGGTTTCCAGTGCCGGAGTGATGGCTTTGCCGGCAAGCTCTTCAATGGGGAATTTTGTGGAGGGATAGTTTACGTTGACGGTTTTGTAGCCTGCGGCGCTGATTGCCTGCGCCAATCTGGCCATGGAGGCGTCGGACTTGGCCAGGCCATGCAAAAGAATCACACAGGCAGAATGGGCACTCACCGACAGGGTGCTCAGAGAGAGCGCCAGGGCGACAATCAGTTTCTTCATTGGCTTCGTTTCAATCATGCGGCTGTCAGAAGCAGTATGCTGTCCCCTCAGGAAAATGCCAAGCGCGCCAGTGATCAGCCTTAGCCGGTTGGCAAAGAGCTAGCAGTATTGTTGAAGTAACTCCGCCATCTGCTCTGGTCTATCTGGAGTGACTACCAGGGTTCTTGTGGGAAAACGCAACACCACGGCCTTATCGTGATTTGTGGCAAAAGCCCTGTAACGCCCCAGCGCCTTGTTCTGGAACAGGCCGATATAACCAAACAGCCCCCCATTGCCAAATAGGCGTACCGATCCTTGCATTGCGGAGGGATTTGCCTGGGCTTCGGTCAAACCGTCCAGGGGAATGGCGGTTTTCCAGCCGGGACGGAGAATCAGTAGGGTATTGTTGCGGATAGTGTAGCCGCGAATGGCAAACAGGGCGCAGAGCAGCAGTATGCCCAGCGGCAGGGCAATGGCGATGCTATAGAGGGTGGAGGGAGATTCTGGAATCTTTAGTGTCAGGATAAGGGGGATCGCCAGTAGTAAAGCCGTACTCAGTGCAGTGGTCAATTTGAGCTGGCGATTCCAGGGCGCATGAAAAACAGTGGAATACATAGAGGTTTTTTGAAAGATGGGTAGCCAGGGTATTGCAATCATAGTGCTGTTGAACTCCTTTTGGCAAAAGTGCTGTGTCGTAGTCGGGAAGTGGGAAAGGGCGCTGGCCTTCCTGCCTCTGGGCTGGACAGGGGGGGTACAGGGGCATAGTGCAAATGCACAGTGATAGCGATGGTGAATCTATGAGCACTGCAGGTAGGGATAAGGCGCCTCTCTCGGCGTTGGTGGTAGAAGGGGGCGCTATGCGGGGCATCTTTGCGGCCGGGGTGCTGGATGCCTTTCTCGAGGCAGATTACCGGCCCTTTGATTTTGCCATTGGTGTTTCCGCGGGTGCTACCAACCTGATTGGCTACCTGGCGGGGGATCACGGTCGCAGCCGCAGGATTTTGCTGGATCACGCCCGACGGGCGGACTTCATCGACTGGCGCCGCTATTTACGCGGCGGCCACTTCTGTGATATCAGCTGGCTGTGGCACGCCTCTTATAAAGATGAACCCCTCAATATCCAGCGTTATACAGAAAATGCGGTACCACTTTATGCAGTGACTACCAGTATCGTCAGCGGACAGGCCTGCTATATGCGGGTAACGCCGCACAATATGCATGAAGTGTTTCCCGCTTCCTGCGCCATTCCGGTTGTGTACCGGAATTTCCCCCCGGTAAATGGCGAGCCGATGACCGATGGAGGCCTGGCGGATTCTATCCCGGTTATTTGGGCTTACCGACAAGGAGCCCGTGATATCACTGTCGTGCGGTCGCGTCCACGAGAATATCGAAAGCGGGTCGGGCCCGCACCAAAATTTATCAAGCAGTTTTTCCATGACCATGCGCGCCTGTTTGAAACAGTGCTGGAACGCGGGGAAAGATACAACCGGGCCCTGGATTTTATGGATTCTCCCCCGGAGGACTGCCGCATCTCGGTGATAGCGCCTCCGAAACAGTTTCCGGTAAAGCGCTTTACCCAGGAGGCTGATCTGCTGGAGAAAGGATATGCCTGTGGCAGGGCACTGGGATGGAAATTCCTGTGTGACGGGATAGGAATAGACACCCCGGTATCTGCTGCTGAGTAAATCCATCCCAAATAGGTAAACCCCCATGGGGCTTGGCGAGTCGGGTCGGCAGTGGTGTTTTCGATATATTCGGCATCTTTTTCCTCTTGGGAGCAGGCAGTGTTTGGAGGACTGGTGGAGATACGATTGGCTGAGGTAGGTGATGGGGCGGCACTGTCTGATTTTTATACCAGAAATGCGGATCACCTGCGACGTTGGGAACCCACCAGAAGCGGTGCATATCACAGGGTTCCGGTCTGGGAGCGAAGATTGCAGGCTTGGCAGGCTGAGTTTCAGGAAGGGCGATCTGTCCACTTCCTGGGTATCCTCCCGGATGCTTCCAGGGTTATTACCGTCTGCTCCCTGATCAATATTATTCGGTGGCCGTTCCAGGCGTGTAACATGGGGTATGCGGTAGACCGGCACTGTGAGGGACGAGGCGTGATGAAAACACTGTGTGGCCATGTAGTGGCCTATGCCTTCGATGTGTTGAAATTAAATCGGGTGATGGCTAACTACATGCCCGATAACCATCGCTCCGCAGCGCTTTTGCGCAGTCTGGATTTTACAATCGAATGGGTTGCAAAACGCTATTTGTTGATCAATGGCTGCTGGGAGGACCATGTTCTCACCGCGAGGATTAACACCAAAAAGGCTTGACCTGGGGTATGTCATACAGCTCAAACTTTGTCATCGCACCCTTGCCTGTACTGGAAGACCGGGAATTTATTGGGTTGCTTGTGGTTGCTGCAATGCGTCTTCATGGGTGTTCGCCACCCCGTTTGTTCATAAGTAAACCACTGTGCCTACCCCACCGAAAACGATAAAATCTGGCTGATTTCATTCAAGCTGCGATTGGACTGCGCCTGCCAGATTTCAACCGCCTGCTGCAAGGCGGCCCAGTCTTTTTTCGATGAGGGAGACTTCTCCACTACCCCTTCCCGAACCAAAGCCCGTACTGTGTCACTGGCAAAAATCAAAGTATCCACTCCCATTCGGCGCAGAAACACCTGGGCAGTTTTCCCTCCCAGCCTGTCTCCTTCCCTCCTCAGCAGTTTCAGGTTTTCCACATAGTTATCGGTATTCCAGCTGGCGAAGTACTTTCCCAGGCTGCCATGGGTATGGGACAGGTACCAAAAGAAATCCGCATTTTTTTGTATGGACCGGGTCTTTTTCCAATGCCGTACCATCCCTTTCTGGTGCATCAGGTCATCGAGGGCCCCTTCAGACAGATAGCGGCAAAAAGACAGGTCAAAACCGTGAAAAACCGTCTCAATGTCCGGCCATTTCTTTTCGATCACGTTCCAACTGAACCCCGCCTGAAATACGGCTTTGGCGGCTGCAGATAACCACTGGTTGTTTGGGATCTGCATGAGGTACTCTGGCGGTTTCGGCTTGACAAGCCGGTCTTTGAGTCTGTCCTCACCACCAAACCGGTCGATCACCGGGGCGGCAATATCGTTGAAATCCCGCATACAGATTTATTTCCTTTTTCCCAATGCCCCTATTGCTCCCAGGGAGTGCTGGTCGGGCATTGCATTCTCTGGTCGAGTAACCGTCTGGGGCAATGATCCCAGTTACCCCATAAATTGCCCACTTTCCTCACTGAAGCGGGTAGGCTAACCTTTTCACCGCTGGTTGTAATTGATCCAACTGCCCTTGGGTGATAGGTGAACATCTGGACGTGTCTCTGGTCCGGCAGGATGACAGGGGAAATCTTCAGGAATTGAAACAAGCAGGTTTTCAGTGAAAACGCTACTCATAACGAAGCAGGGCTATGAAGCGCTCAAAGAGGAACTCAATACGCTCTGGCGTGTAGAACGCCCTGATATCACAAAGCGGGTGAGCTGGGCTGCCAGTCTGGGAGATCGCAGTGAGAATGCGGACTATCAGTACAATAAAAAACGTTTGCGGGAGATTGATCGCCGCGTCCGCTATCTGCGAAAGCGCATAGAGACCCTTAAGGTTGTGGAGTACAGTCCCGAACAGGAAGGTAAAGTCTTCTTTGGCGCCTGGGTGGAGGTGGAGGATGATGAAGGTGCGGTGCTGAGGTTTCGCATCGTGGGGTATGACGAGATCTTTAGCCGTAAAGACTACATATCCGTCGACTCACCCATGGCCAGGGCGCTTTTGAACAAGGCGGTGGGTGATGAAGCTGAGGTCGTGACAGATGCCGGCGTCAAGATTTGGTCTATCAATTTGATCGAGTATAAACAATAGCTTTCAACGCACGACTTTCAGCCTGGAAACCCACTGGGTTTCCAGGCAACCACAGGTTACCATCCCGGTCATGCAATTTCCCTTATTGCCAGGGGGCATCTAAGCAAGATTCTCAATATCAATACCTGGACCGGGTTCTGCCAGTGGAAAGCCGAAAATACGGCTGTAAAATTCCAGTTCCCCCTCCAGAGCCATCTCAATGCTGTCTCCACTGCGAAAACCGTGACCCTCGTTGGCAAAGGTGATCAGAGATACCGGAATTCCGCGAAGCTTCAGTGCCTGCACCATGGTTTCGGCCTGGTTGGGCGGGACCACCTTGTCCTCCATACCCTGAAAGAAAATAACCGGACAGCACAGCTTTTCCACGTGGTGGATCGGTGAGCGTTCACGGTAAACGGCTTCTGCTGCGGGCCAGGGACCGACCAGTTTGTCCAGATAGCGGGATTCAAACTTGTGGGTATCCTTGGCCAGGCTACTGAGTTGGCCAATGCCATAGTGGCTGGCGCCAGCTTTGAAGGTATCGTGGAAAGTCAGGGCGGCGAGCACGGTATAGCCGCCGGCACTGCCGCCTTTGATCAACAGCCGCTCAGGATCTGCCAGTCCCTGGGAAACCAAATACTGCGCTCCGGCGCACACCTCCTCCACATCGTAGAGCCCCCATTGGTGTGCGAGGCGGTCACGATACCTGCGCCCGTAGCCAGTGCTGCCGGAGTAATTGACATCCAGAATGGCGAAGCCGCGGCTGGTCCAGTACTGCACTTTCAGGTTGAGACCAGCAGAGGTGGCACCGGTTGGGCCGCCGTGGCTGAAGACAATGAGCGGGGGCTTTTCACGCTTCGGAGCGCTAAACTGCGGGTTGTGTGGTGGGTAATAAAAGCCGTATACCTCCCTACCATCCAGGGTAAAGGTAATTTCCCGGGCATTAGAAAAGAGATTGGCCGGTAAATCAGTGCTGTTACTCTTGGCAATCACTTGGAGGGCTTGATTGGCGCGGTTAAAGGCGACCACGGCGGGAAACCGGTCTGAGCCGGCGGCAATCATCACGGCTTTGCCGTTCTCACAGTGCAGGCTTTCGATACCGCAGTAGGGTTGTTGAATGGCCTGATGCACACCGGTGAGCGTATGGATTAGCGCCAGGGACCAGCGGCCGGCCTCCGTAAAAGTGCAAAGAATCTCCTCGGTACCGACAAAGCCATAAGTGGACATACCGAACGTCCACTGGGGTGTGGCGAATTCCGCTTTCTTTTCCCACAGAGGTGTGTCGGAGCCCAGGCGGTAGAGGTTCCACCAGTTGTTGCGATCTGAAACATAGAAGAGTTCCCCTCTCGGTGACCATTGGGGCTGGAAAATAGACTCGTTTTCCCCACCGGCTACCTGCACAACTGTGCTGATTTCACCTCCATTATCTATTGTGGCAATACACAGTTCGGTGGCATCCCAGGGGAGATTGGGGTGGTGCCAGCGCAGGAAAGCCAATTTGCTGCCCTCAGCATTCAGGGTTGGGCTGGAGTAAAAATCCGCTCCCTCCAGCAAAACCTTGGGCGCACAGGGCAGTGGTTTGCCCAGGTCGATCGCGATGATGCGTGCGCGAGGTTCCACACCTTCACTGAGATTGCGATGATCCTCCTCAACACAAATCAGGCGGTTGCGCTTCTCGTCCAGCACCAGGTCCGCATAGCGGCAATCCCGCCTGGGGGTAATGGCCTCGGGTTGGGCACCGCTCAACGGCATGCGGTAGAGACACTGGTCCTCGGCAAGCACAAAATACAGGGTATCTCCCTGCACCAGATAGCTGCCACCGCCGTACTCGTGGGCTTTGGAGCGGATGCTCAAAGGGGCCAAAACCAGGTCTCGCCGCCCCTGTTGCGGGCAGGATTCAACCAGCACATTGCGGCCCTGCTCGGCCGGGCGGGATTCCAGCCAGTAATAGCGCCCCTTGTGCAGGCTGGTTTCCGACAGACGCACACTGGTTTTGGCAATGAGTTTGGCATTGATTGCGGATTTCCAACTGCCGTAGGGGGCGATTTTCGTTTCAGGGGCCTCGATCATTGAACTTTCACTTACTCAGCGGGTTTTGGGCATTCTGCCGAGCGGGTAGTGCGGTTACAAGGTGTCTTTTTCTGGCGCTTGTGCTGTGCTAGGCTGCTGCTCCCAAGCAAGCGCTTGGTCTCTATGTATGACCTGTCCGTACGCATTCGCTGGAACCGGTTTAGAGATCTCGGCTTTATAGAGAGTCCAAATAGAACATTCAGGAGAGTCGCGATGTCTGATGAAGTGGTTATTACCTGCGCCCTGACCGGTGTGCTCACCAATCCTCAGCAACATCCGGTACCGGTAACGCCGACGGAAATGGCGAACTCTGCCCGTGACGCTTATGATGCCGGGGCATCGGTTATGCACGTGCACTTTCGTAACCAGGAGCGCGGGAAGGGGCACCTGCCCAGTTGGGACCCGCAAGTAGCACTGGAAATTGCCGCTGCGATTCGGGATAAGTGTCCGGGCGTTATTTTAAATTTTTCCACTGGTACCATCGGGCGAGACCAACGCGGTCCTCTGGCATGTGTGCGCGCCGGCAAGCCGGAGATCGCCGCTTGCAATGCCGGCAGTCTCAACTACCTGAAGGCGCGTGCCAACGGGTCCTGGGCTTGGCCGCCGATGGTGTTCGACAACCCGGTAGAAAAAGTGGCGGAGCTGCTTGGGGTTTGTGCTGAAGTGGGCACAAGACCAGAGTTCGAGTGTTTCGACCTGGGCATCGTGCGCTCAGTTGGCATGTATGCGGATGTGGGCATGGTGGACAAGCCCAATTACAATCTGGTGATGGGGGTGGCCTCGGGAATGCCCGCTGACCCTGAGCTATTGGCATTGATGCCCAAATATATGAAGTCCGGCAGTCTTTGGCAAAGTACAGTGATTGGACGGGACGAAATCTGGCCGGTGCACCGCAAGACGGCCGAACTGGGTGGACATTTGCGCACCGGGGTTGAGGATACATTTTATCTGCCTGACGGGGATCGTTCCCGTGGCAATGGCCAGTTGATTGAAGCCCTGGTGGCGGTGGCAGAAGAGTGTGGGCGCAAGGTAGTATCCCCGCAAAGGGCCCGGGACATTTTTTGCTAGCGATCTTCAGTGCTGGCCTCTGCAAGCCATGCAAGAACTTGAAATTTCGATTGTGGCCTAAAGGACGCTGGTGCATAGGCAGTTCAGGTTATTTCCAGCCCTGTTTGTGCCTGGACGTTTCATCTCTGCGTTGTGACTTTACATCGTACTCACAATTCCTTTTATGGCTCGACAATAGGGAAGTTGCCCTTTGGCATATCAAACAGGGAAATGAACTTCAAAAAATCCAGTTTGCTGCCTTGAAGGCGAATATCTTCAGATCCCAGTATCTCACTGAGCCCAGCGCGGCCCACCAGCAGATCAATAAACAGTGGATGTGTAATGGATAACCGGGCATTGGTCCCGGCAGGGATTTCACCGCTGCGGTAGTGTAAGACTGAATTGCGTAGCTGCAGGGTAAACGTCTGGCCGATATCGGTAAAATGGATACCAATCACCAACTGCAGATCTTCCGTATCCTCGGCTTTCAGCCTGACGCTCAAGGCCTGCATAAAGTGTTCAATCGGGGTCTCCCACAACAGCTCGATCGCATCATTCATATTCACCCCCTGCCTGGGAGGGCCGTTCAGCAACTCATAGGATGCTGTCAGATAAGCATCCCGCCAGGGAGCGGACTCTGCCTGATAGGCCAGTTGTTGATAAGCATCGGCCAGAAGTTGTTTTGCCTCTACATGTGTGGGTTCGGCAAAGATGACGTGGTTCAGCACTTCCGCGACCCAGCGATACTCCCCTTTGGCGAAGGAATCCCTGGCCCTGCTTACTACAGCATCCGCGCCGCCCATATATTCCAGGTATTTCCTGCCAGCCAGTGGAGGGGGCAGTGGATTCAGGTTGGCAGGATTGCCGTCATACCAGCCAAAATAATACTGGTACACGGCCTTACTATTATGGCTGAGGGTACCGTAGTAACCGCGATTATAAAAGACAGAAGACAGTGAGCTCGGGATACTAATCTGTTCTGCAATTTCGTTTGGGGTGCTGCCCCGGTTGGCATAACGTAGGGTTTGATCGTGAATAAAGCGGTAAAGATCGGCCTGCTTGGTTAAGAATGCCTGAATCTGGTCCCTGCCCAATATTGGCCAGTGGTGACTGCCAAAATAAATGTCGGCCTGTGAAAACTGGATTCTGGCCTTTTCTATGGCCTGGCTCCAGCTTAAGGCATTGCGCACCTTAGCGCCACGCAGAGTATATAAATTGTGTTGGGTTCTTGAGACCACCTCAGCGCCGCAAAAGGCCTGTTTGGCTGGCAGATAAAACATGAGTTCGGCAGGCGCTTCACTGCCGGGTGCATTTTGGAATACAAACTCCACGCCATCGATCGTTTTATGCTGTCTCGGCTGATCAATCGTCATCGTGGGTGTTAAAATACTGGTACTGCCAAATACGGGTTCTTTGCCAAGCCCCGAATCAATGTGGCCGGTCACAGAGCGCGGTAATCGCTTTCCATACATAAACATAGCACGCCGGGTCATCGCTGGACCGGTGACAATATTCTCACTGGTCGCCGCCTCCATAAAACCCTCGGGCGCAACAACCACAATATTGCCTACTTCAAGATCGACAGGGGATACCACGCCCATCGCACCACCGAAGTGGTCGATATGGCTGTGGGTAAAAATGATGCCGGTAATGGGTTTAGCGCCCAACTGGGCTTGCGCAAACCGCAAGGCAATGCCAGCGGTTTCGATTGTGGTTAAAGGGTCAACCAGTATCCAGCCTGTATCGCCCTCGATGATCGTCATATTGGCCAGATCAAACCCGCGCAGTTGGTACACGCCGTCAGTCACTCTGAACAAACCGCGAATATTGTTCAAAGCGGCCTGTCGCCAAAGGCTCGGGTTGACGGTTGCCGGTGCTTTTCCCTGAATAAAACCATAGGCGGATGGCTCCCAAAGGATGCGCCCCAGACCATTTTCAATACTCTCCAAGGGGGCTTCGGCAATCAGGCCCCGTGTGGCTTGTTCAAACTCTGCCGAGGAGGACAAATCCAATTCGGGGGCAAACTGTTGGTTGTATTCCTGGGTTGCAACACTGGCCTCGCTGGCCTGATCAATAATGCCTGTAGTATCCCGCTGGCAGGCGCACAGCAAAAATAGAGCCAGACCAAAAAAACAATTGCGGGTATTCAAGGGTACGCTCCCACTACTATCGGAGAATTGTTCATAGTGCACACTGCCACCTGATGAATTTACTGGTTATCCCTTTTGAAAGCTGTAGGGGATCAAGCGTTAGTTGTGCACGGAGATATAATGACGATGCAGGGATAAATATAATCTCTTGGATACGTAATACCGTATTGCCAGCGTAATACTGGGAGCATGCCACCTCAATCGGTATCCCATCTAGAGATTCCCTTTTCTTATTGTCACGCTGAGCATACCACGGGTGTGTGGGAGGGAGGACCCCAGGTTGGGCGGTGTGTTTAGTAAGTTGCCCTTTGGAGCTCCTGCGTGGCTGGGTTGTAGGAAGTATAGGGGCACATTGTCCCGCCCGTTTAGTGTCACGAGCCCCGCTTACCGACTGGCCAGCAGTTGCCGCAATATTTCCCGGTAGATATCCTTGAGTTGGTCCAGGTGTTGTGCCTTCACACACTCGTCGATCTGATGGATGGTGGCATTTACCGGGCCCAGTTCCACCACCTGCGCACCGGTTGGTGCGATAAAGCGGCCGTCCGAGGTGCCCCCGGCGGTGGATAGTTTGGTCACTATACCCGTGACTGTGAGAATCGCCTCCTGCACCGTCTGGACCAGGGGCCCCCCGGCGGTGAGGAAGGGGGTTCCGGAAAGGTTGAAGTCTGCCTCGTAGCGTAGATTGTACCTGTCCAAAATACGACGCGTGCGCAGTTCCAGCTCCTCTGCGGAAGATTCCGTTGAGAAGCGCCAGTTACAGAGGAGATCCACCTCTGCGGGGATGACATTGCTGACCCCGGTGCCCCCATTGATATTGGACACCTGAAAGGTGGTAGCAGGAAAAAATTGGTTGCCCTGATCCCACTTCTCGGTGGTCAGTTCGGCCAAAGCCGGAGCCAGTGCATGGATGGGATTTTTGGCCAGGTGGGGGTAGGCCACGTGGCCCTGCACACCCAAGACCTTCAGTGCCAGGCCCAACGAACCGCGCCGACCGTTTTTGATGACATCACCGAGATGCTCGCTGCTGGAAGGCTCCCCGACAATACAGCAGTCGATCTGTTCCCCCCTCTCCTGTAGCCATTCAATCACTTTGACGGTGCCATCGATTGCCGGCCCTTCCTCGTCGCTGGTGACCAGAAAAGCAATGCGTCCGCAGTGCTGAGGATGCTCAGTCACAAACGCTTCACAGGCCACGACCATCGCGGCAAGAGAGCCTTTCATATCGGCGGCGCCGCGGCCATACAGGAAGCCGTCCCGTATCTGCGGTTCGAAAGGCGGGCTGCACCAGTGTTCCTCTGGTCCGGTTGGCACCACATCGGTATGACCGGCGAAAGCGAGCAGCGGACCCGCACTTTGTCCATTGCGAACTGCCCAGAAATTGTCGGTATCACCGCGGCGCAGCCTGATCGTTTGAAAGCCGATGTTTTCCAGGCGCTGGATCATCAGGTCCATACAACCGGCATCTTCAGGGGTGATGGAGCGGCGGCGGATCAGGTCACAGGCGAGTTCCAGGGTGGGGGTCACGAGAGTATTCCTGTATCGGTTGTTCATCTCTGGTCGGCGCTGGGTAGTCAAAAGCGCAGGTTGCAGTGGCCGGCCCAGCGCTTGACCGCACTAATTGCTATGCAGGACGGTATTCAGTTCAACGGCGCTTTTGTTGGTCAAGCACTCCACCGCGCCATTGGTGGAGTTCCTGCGAAAGAGCAGGTCGGACTTGCCGGCCAGTGCGCGTGCCTTGATGTGCTCTACCAACTGGCCGCTGTCATCCATCAGAGCGACTTTGGTGCCGGCGGTAATGTAGAGGCCGGCCTCCACCGTGCAGCGATCCCCCAGGGGAATACCGATGCCGGCGTTGGCACCGAGCAGGCAGTTTTCGCCCACGGAAATGACGATATTCCCACCTCCGGAAAGGGTGCCCATAGTGGAACTGCCACCACCCAGATCCGAGCCCTGGTGGACAAAGACCCCGGCGGAGATACGCCCCTCGATCATATTGGGGCCTTGGGTACCAGCGTTAAAGTTGACAAAACCCTCGTGCATGATGGTGGTGCCTTCGCCCAAATAGGCGCCGAGGCGCACGCGAGCGGTATGGGCGATACGGATCCCGGCGGGCACCACGTAATCGGTCATTTTGGGGAATTTGTCCACACAGGACACCATCAGAAATTCTCCTTTAAGCCTGGCCTCCAACTGGCGCTGGGGTAGCTCTGTCAGGTCAATCGCACCCTGGTTTGTCCAGGCGACGTTGACCAGCCTGGAAAAGATGCCCTCCAGATTGGTCTCGTGGGGTTTCACCAGGCGGTGGGAGAGCAGGTGTAACTTCAGGTAGGCCTCGGGTACAGATTGTGGTGGTGCATCACTGCAGAGCACAACAACCGTGAGGGGGCGTCCGGTGGTGGCGAATCGCTGGAGAATTTCTGCCTGCTCATCGGCGCCAGCACGCAGTAGTGTATCTGCGAGGATGGGCAGGTGAGTGGCGCTCAGGGGCAGGCTGTGGTTGCCGCCATCGATGTGCAGGGTTTCCTTTACTGCAGCGGCCACGGCGGTGCTGGGCTTAAACAGTGGCTTGGGGTAGAAGACTTCCAGCCAGTCACCCTTGCTGTTACAGGTACCGATACCAAACCCGATACTATAGGTATTGTCCTTCAATGTTCTCTCCTAGTTGTACTGGCCGGTGAGCTGGGCGAATTCCGCTTCTTTAAAACCGAAGCGGGTGCTGTTAGCGGTGCTGGTCACTGGGCGTCTGATCAGGGTGGGCGTCTCGCTGGCAAGTGCCAGTGCCGTATCGTTGTCCATGCAGTTTTTCTGTTCGTCGCTAAGAGTCCGCCAACTGGTGGATCGGCGGTTCAGCACTTCCTGCCAGCCAAACTCCTGCAGCCAGCGTTTGAGTGGCACAGCCTGCATGCCGTCCTCACGGAAATCGTGAAAATGGTGATCGATCCCATTTTTCTCAAGCCATTTGCGGGCTTTCTTTACGGTATCGCAGTTTTTTATGCCGTACAGAGTAATCACAATCATGCCTTTTTGGTTTTCTTTGGATTTTTGCGGTTGGGGTAACAGGTAGTGCAGATCTCGCACTGGGTACCGTCACAGCCCCGCGCGGAGCAGAATTCCCGACCATAGAAAATAATCTGCAAATGTAATTTATTCCACTTTTCTTTAGGGAAAAGTCGCTTCAGATCTTTTTCGGTCTGGTTGACGTTCCTGCCGCTGGTGAGCCCCCAGCGCTGGGCCAGGCGATGAATATGGGTGTCAACCGGGAAGGCCGGGTGGCCGAAAGCCTGTGACATCACCACGCTGGCGGTTTTGTGGCCGACGCCGGGGAGGGTTTCCAGTGCAGCCATATTTTCCGGTACGGCGCTGTGGTATTCATTGACCAGAATTTGTGACAGTTTGCTGATCGCCTTGGATTTCTGCGGTGACAACCCGCAGGGACGGATAACCGCCTGGATTTTTTCCACGGGAACCAGGGCCATGTCCCGGGGGTTATCCGCCAGCTTCCAGAGCGCGGGAGTGACCTGGTTGACGCGTTCGTCGGTACACTGGGCGGACAGCAGCACTGCAACCAGCAGGGTATAGGGGTCTTTGTGGTCGAGAGGGACGGGGGTTTCCGGATAGAGTGCCTCCAGTTGCTGCTGGATATAGGCTACCCGCTCTCGCTTGAGTAGATTTCTTACTGCCATGCTTCGCTACGCCTGGGGTGGGCTCCTGTAATGGTATTTCTTTGCCGGGGGTGCCTTAACGGCAGAAGGTTCGAATGCGCTGAGCGGCCTCCACACATTCCTGCAGTGTTGCCACCAGTGCAATGCGCACATAGCTGCTGCCGGGATTCACACCTTCGCTGTCGCGGGCCAGATAGGCTCCCGGGAGTACGGTGATATTCTGTTGTCGAAACAGCGTTTTGGCAAAGTGTTCGCCATCGCCGACAAAGGGCCACAGATAAAAGCCAGCCTGGGGCCGCTCTACGTCGAGGCAACCATTGAGGATATCGAGTACAGTGGTAAATTTCTCCCGATAGAGCGCGCGATTTTGCCGCACGTGCTGTTCATCCCGCCAGGCGGCGACGGAGGCGTATTGCGCGTAGAGTGGCATGGCGCAGCCGTGATAGGTGCGATAGAGTGAGAATTTTTCCAGCAGTTGTGCATCGCCTGCAACAAACCCTGAGCGCAACCCCGGTAAGTTGGAGCGCTTCGACAGACTGTGAAAAACCACGCAGCGGCGGAAGTCGCTGCGGCCGATGTCTTCGCAAGCCTGCAGGAGGCCCACTGGGGGTGCCCCTTCGTCGAAGTAGAGTTCCGAGTAGCACTCGTCTGCGGCAATGGTGAAATCGTAGCGGTCCGCCAACTGGATCAGCTGATGAAAATCCGCAGCCTCCAGCATGGCGCCGGTGGGGTTGCCCGGCGAGCAGAGATAGACAAGATCGCACTGGTGCCACACCGCCGCGGAAACCGCGGCGAAATCCGCTTTGAAGCCATTTGCGGCCTGGCAGTTGACAAGGTGTGGTTTGGCACCGGCGAGCAGTGCGCCCCCTTCATAGATCTGGTAGAAGGGATTGGGCATCAATACCTTGCTGCCCGTTGACACCATGGCTTGGGCGAAGGCAAACAACCCTTCGCGGGTACCGCTGACCGGCAATACCTGGGTTTCGGCGCAGACGTTTGCAAGCTGAAATCGCGCCCGCAGCCAATTGGCAATGGCCGCCCTCAGAGGCGCTATGCCCCTGGTAGGCGGATATTGCGGGAGCTTGTCCAGATGCTTGATGAGTTCGTCGCAGACAAATGCCGGCGGTGTGTGTTTTGGTTCGCCCATAGCGAGGGCGATATGTGGTTTATCCGCCGGCTTCAGTCCCGCTTTCAAAGACCGGAGTTTGCTGAAGGGATAGGGCTGCAGCCGATCCAGATTGGGATTCATGGCAGTGTTGTCCGCGGTTTCAATTAGGGCTGCTGTGGCGCCCGGTAGTCGTCCAGCTCCCGACAGATGGCCTCCTCCAGTGCGCGATTGGCCGCTGTTGCACAGAGTGGTCGGCCCTCGGCATCGGTAATGTGGAAGACATCCTCCACGCGCTCCCCGAGGGTAGTTATCCTGGCGTTGTGCAGGCGCAGGCCATGGGCAATAAAAATACGTGCGATGCGCGCGAGCAGGCCGGGCCTGTCTGCACTGGTTATCTCCAGGGTGCTGTAGTGGTCACCGGGCTCGGTGGACAGGTGTGCCCGACTCTCCAGCTCAAACATTTTTAGACGCCGGGGCGTGCGCCGCTGTATAACCTTGGAATAGTCCTCCACCAGGGCCAGTTCCCGTTGCAGCGTATCGCGAATCTGCCGCAATCGCTGCGGTTCGTCCAGCAGGGGCTGGCCGGATTCATCCAGTACGTAAAAGGTGTCAAGGGTATAGCCAGAGGCGGAATTGTACAGGCGCGCATCGTGCACGCTCAGATTGAGCAAGTCGAGGCCGGTCACCGCGGCGGCAAATACATTGGGCCTGTCGGGCGTGTATACAAAGACCTGAGTGGCGCCGTCGTGCTCGCCGGGGCCGGAATTGCGGGTGAGCACCAGGGTATCACGCTGCTCCAGCGGGGTATTGCCGTGCAGTTCGTGGATCGCGGCGGTGTGCCAGGCAATGTTGTCGGCACTCTCGCGTACAAAGTAGTCCTCGCCCATCTGTGCCCAAATACTCTTTACCCCAGTCTCGGACAGCCCCAGGGCGCGCAGCTTCTCCAGAGCCTGGCCGCGGGTTTCGGCAATAATTTCCTCGCGATCAATGGGATTCTCAAGTCCCCGGCGCAGGGCGTGCTGGGTGGCCTGGTAGAGTTGGCGCAAAAGACTGGCGCGCCAGCTATTCCACAGTTCCGGATTAGTGGCATTAATATCTGCCACTGTCAAAGCGTAGAGGTAATCCAGGTGCTCGCGATCACCTACTTCGCGGGCGAAGGCATGCACCACTTCCGGGTCGCTGATGTCCTGTTTTTGGGATACCTGGCTCATCAGCAGGTGCTTTTCCACAAGCCAGCAGACCAGGCGCTGGTCCCGTGCGGGCAACTGGTGACGTTGGCAGAAATGAACGGCATCCAGAACACC
Source organism: Microbulbifer sp. 2205BS26-8 (assembly GCF_030731025.1). Classification (NCBI taxonomy): domain Bacteria; kingdom Pseudomonadati; phylum Pseudomonadota; class Gammaproteobacteria; order Cellvibrionales; family Microbulbiferaceae; genus Microbulbifer; species Microbulbifer sp. 2205BS26-8. The sequence goes on from NZ_JAVAMR010000009.1 coordinate 83,892, forward strand.
GAGCTTTGAGTGATCACCGCCGCGACCCTTGGCGATATCGTGGTAGAGGCCGGCGATATACAGCAACTCCGGTTGGCGCGTGCGAGTGAGTATCTCCGCGGCAATGGGAAACCGTTCCTGCGCCTCGGGGCTGCGAAAACTGCGCATATTGCGCACAACCTGCAGGGTGTGCGCATCTACGGTGTAAATGTGGAAGAGATCGTGCTGCATCTGCCCTGTGACCCGTCCGAACTCCGGCAGGTAGCGCCCGAGAATGCCATAGCGGGTCATGCGTGTGAGCTGGCTGGAGAGGCCGCGCGGCGAGCGCAGCAACTGCATAAACAGCGCGCTATTGGCCGGGTTGGCACGAAAGTCTTCATTGATCAAGAGGCGGTGTGCCCGTATCAGGCGAATGGTGGAGGCGCGTACGCCAGTGATCTTTGGGTTTTGAGCCATCAGCACGAAAATTTCCAGCAGTGCCGAGGGGTGTTCGCTAAAAACCTGAGGGTAGGTAACTTCAATGGTATCGTCACGCAGCTGAAAGCGCTCGTTTACCGGAGTGATGGTGTGTGCCCTGCCGCGCTGCAGGATCACTTCGCCGAGATACTGCAGGAGTACATCGTTGAGTTCGCGCAATGACATGACGACACGGTAGTAATTGTGCATAAATTGCTCTACTGCCAGCTGTGAGTCGGTGTCTACGTAACCAAATTGTTTTGCCAGCGTTCTCTGGTAATCGAACAGCAGGCGCTCCTCAGCGCGTCCGGCGAGCAGGTGCAGGCCGTAGCGCAGGCGCCACAGGAAGGTCTCGCCGGAGCGTAGGATGGCAAATTCCTCCTCGGTTAACAGTCTGCCCTGTAGCTGCTTCAGGGTGCGTACGGGGAAGAAGTACTTGGCAACCCAGGTGATGATCTGGATATCCCGCAGCCCGCCGGGAGTATTTTTGATGTTGGGCTCCAGGATATTTTCCGCCGCCTGCTGGCGGTTATGGCGCGCTTCCTGCTCGGCGAGCTTGGCGAGGAAAAATGCTTCTGCGGGCCATGGTTTGCTGTGGTCCATGCGGATTGCCAGCTGTTTTCCGGGTTTCTCGTCCCCGACTACGGTGCGGGATTCAGTGAGGTTTGTGACAACGGTAATATCCTGCGCGGCCAGTGCCAGGCATTCCCCCACGCTGCGCACCGAGTGACCGATATCCAGGCCCAGATCCCAGAGAAAAGTCACGAGCTGCTCGATGTTGTCCACGCTACCGGTATCGAGGCTGCTGTCGGTGAGTATCAGCAGATCGATGTCCGAATGCGGGTGCAGTTCGCCCCGGCCGTAGCCCCCGACGGCAAGCAGTCCGATACCGGGCTTCCAGAGGTACTGGTGCCAGGCGTAGTGCAACAGGCAGTCCACAAATAGCGCGCGCTCATGTACCAGGGTGCCCACGTCCTCCCCTTCGCGGAACCTATCCGCCATCTGCTGCTCTGCCGCACTGACGGCGTCCTTGAAAATCTGAAGCGGTGGCTTGTCACCGGCGGCGAGGTCCCGGCGAAAGCGGGTCTGATCAAAGAAAAACAGGGGGGGCTCGAAGTAAGGGGGGCTTGCCGGCTGCATGGATAGATCCGCTTGGCTGTGTTCTGGTATGTGAATGCCACAGGGAGTCCCAGCATCAATCAACCGAAGCCGGGCGTTGTGAAGCGTACAGCGTGCTGGCTAAAAATGCTCTTCGCTCCGTGCGGTCAGTATCTCCACGCCGCTGTCGGTGACTGCCATTGTGTGTTCCCACTGTGCAGACAGGCGACGGTCTTTGGTAATAGCAGTCCAGCCGTCACTGAGGACACGGGTAACGGCTTTGCCCGCGTTGATCATTGGCTCGATGGTGAAGGTCATGCCCTCGCTCAGTGCGTCCCCAGTGCCCGGCTGGCCGTAGTGCAATATTTGTGGTTCCTCGTGGAAGACGTCGCCGATACCGTGACCACAGAAATCACGCACCACGGAGTAGTAATTCTTTTCTGCGTGTTGCTGTATAACGTGGCCGATGTCACCGAGGGTTGTGCCTGGATGTACTATCTCGATGGCTTTGTACAGGCATTCCTGGGTGACGCGCACCAGGCGCTCGGCATGTGTCGCAGGTTTGCCGGCAAAGAACATTTTACTGGTGTCGCCGTACCAGCCATCCTTGATGACGGTGACATCAATATTGATGATGTCGCCCTTTTTCAGGATCTTGTTTTTGGACGGTATACCGTGGCAAACCACTTCGTTAACCGAAGTACAGATGGATTTGGGAAAACCGCGGTAGCCGAGGCAGGCGGGGATCGCTTTTTGTACATTGACTATATGGTCGTGGCAGCGCTGGTCCAGTTCTTCCGTACTGACTCCGGGGACGACATACTCGCCAATCATTTCCAGGACCTCTGCAGCGAGGCGACCTGCAGTGCGCATCTTGGCGATCTGTTCCGGGGTCTTGATGGTCGAAGTCATGCGTATCCTTTGTCTCTGTGTCAAGGGAGGGGCGGGCCCGATACAAGGCGCCATTGTAGCGGATTGCCGCTGGCGGGGCATACCGTGCCGGTCCCGGCTGCACTGGGGCGGGCTTATTGCCTGCCTATCTTCACTCGGGTTGGGGATTGTGGTATAAAGCGCGCCGCTCCCGACTACTTCGAGCTTTCGGGGCGAAAAATGCCGAACACGCATCGGCACATGTATCTGGGTGCCTCGAGAGGGGTTGATGCATGGGATGTGTGGAAGTCTAACCCGTACAGTTAAAGGTTTATTATGCCGCAAGTAAGCATGCGCGACATGTTGCAGGCCGGTGTCCATTTTGGCCACCAGACCCGCTATTGGAACCCGAAGATGGGTCAATTCATCTTTGGCGCCCGTAATAAGATTCACATCATCAACCTTGAGCACACTGTGCCGGCTTTTAATGAAGCCCTGCAGGTGATCAAGGGGATGGCTGCCCAGAAAAAAAAGATACTGTTCGTAGGCACCAAGCGCGCCGCACAGAAGTCTGTTAAAGAGCAGGCTGAGCGCTGTGGCCAGCCTTACGTCAGTAATCGCTGGCTGGGTGGAATGCTCACCAACTACAAAACGATCCGCGTTTCTATCAAGCGTTTTCGCGATCTGGAAACCCAATCCCGGGACGGTACCTTTGAAAAGCTGACCAAGAAGGAAGCTCTGATGCGCACCCGCACCATGGAGAAGCTGGAGCGCTCTATTGGGGGTATCAAGGATATGGGCGGTCTGCCTGACGCGGTCTTTGTTATTGATGTTGAGCACGAGCGCATCGCTATCCAGGAGGCGAACAAGCTGGGCATTCCGGTCATCGGTGTTGTCGATACCAACAGCGATCCCTCTGGCGTCGACTATGTGATTCCCGGCAACGACGACGCGATCCGCGCTATTAAGCTTTACACCACAGCGGTGGCGGACGCAGTACTTGCCGGTGCGACCGAGGCCGGCAGTGCTGTGACCAAAAAAGACGAATACGTTGAAGCTAGTGATGATGAAGCGGCTGCAGAGTAATTTGCTGGATGCCATGGTGTAGCACAGTAGCGTTACACTGCGAACTTAAAAAAGGGGCCCGGGTAACGGCCCCTTTTTTCTAATTTTTAGTAATAGAACCCCGAGGATTTAATCATGGCGATTACCGCGTCTATGGTAAAAGAATTGCGCGAGCGCACCGGTCTCCCAATGATGGAGTGTAAAAAGGCGCTCACTGCAGCGGATGGCGATATCGAGAAAGCGATTGAGGATCTGCGCAAAGCCTCCGGTCTGAAGGCGGCGAAGAAGGCTGGTCGCACTGCTGCAGATGGCGTTGTTGCTGGAAAAGTTGCCGAAGACGGCAGCTTCGGCGTATTGGTTGAAGTGAACTCGGAAACCGACTTCGTCGCCCGCGACGATAATTTTCAATTGTTTGTTGCAAAGGTGGTCGACAAGGCATTCTCTGAACGCCAGCGGGATGTTGCTACGCTGATGGAAGGCGAGCTGGAGAGCGCTCGCGAGGCTCTGGTACAGAAAATTGGTGAGAATATTGGTGTGCGCCGTATCCAGCTAGTGGAAGCCCCGGTTGTCGGTGCTTATGTGCACTCTAACAGTCGTATCGCCGCGCTGGTGGCCCTCAGCGGCAGCAATACCGAATTGGCGAAAGACGTTGCCATGCACGTGACCGCGGTCAACCCGCAGGTGAACAAGCCGGAGGATATGCCTGAGGATGTTCTTGAGAAAGAGAAGGACATCATCAAGGCTCAGCCCGACATGGATGGCAAGCCGGCCGAAATCGTTGAGAAGATGATGGGTGGTCGAATCAAGAAGTTCCTCAAAGAGAACAGCCTGGTTGAACAGCCGTTTGTCAAAAACCCGGATGTGAGTATCGGCAAACTGGTGAAAGAGGCCGGTGCCGATGTGGTTTCCTTTGTGCGTTTTGAAGTGGGTGAAGGGATCGAGAAAGAAGAAGTGGACTTCGCAGCCGAAGTTGCCGCGCAGGTTAAGTCCACTTCCTGATCGTGAAGTGAGGGCGCTATTGATCCGTGCACTGTTGGGGTGTCTCCACTGCGCTTACTGAGAATGCAGTGGGGCATACCCCTGTGTAAATTACAGATAGCATTAGGATGTTCGACGCCAGTGCTTGGCCACTAAACAGGTATCTAGGAGAGGACCGACGCATGCCCGGAATTAAGGATCGTAAATACAAGAGAATTCTCTTAAAACTCAGCGGTGAAGAACTGATGGGTGATCAGGGCTTTGGTATCAGTCCCAAAGTGCTGGATAAAATGGCCCTGGAGATTGGTCAACTGGTGGGCATTGGGGTACAGGTTGGCTTGGTAGTCGGGGGTGGCAACCTGTTCCGAGGTGCTGCGCTGAACGCCGCTGGCCTCGATCGCGTTACCGGCGACCATATGGGAATGCTGGCAACGGTAATGAATGCTCTGGCTCTGCGCGATGCTCTGGAGAGATCCGATATCTCCTCGCGGGTCATGTCATCCATTCAAATGAGCGGTATTGTTGACCATTACGACCGTCGCGCTGCAATTCGCTATCTGGAACGGGGCGAAGTGCTGATTTTTGCTGCTGGCACTGGCAATCCCTTTTTTACCACAGACTCCGCAGCGTGTTTGCGTGGGATCGAGATTGAAGCGGAACTGGTGCTTAAGGCCACCAAGGTGGATGGTGTCTACTCAGCCGACCCAGTGCTCGATCCCGCAGCGGCTCGTTACGACCAACTGACTTACGACGAAGTGTTGAATAAAAAGCTGGGTGTGATGGACTTGACTGCAATTTGTCTCTGCCGTGAGCACAACATGCCCGTGCGGGTTTTTCGCATGGATAAAGCCGGTGCGCTACTCAATATCGTGGTGGGCGGTGAGGAAGGCACGCTAATTGAAGAGGAGGTGAAATCGTGATTGAAGATATCAAACAGGATGCCCGGGCTCGAATGAGCAAAGCGCTCGATGCACTGGCCGGCACTTTCAATAAGATCCGTACTGGTCGCGCGCACCCGAGTATTCTCGATGGCATTCATGTCTCTTATTACGGTGCTGATACACCGCTGTCCCAGGTGGCCAATATCACCGTAGAAGATGCGCGCACTCTGTCGGTAACGCCCTGGGAAAGAAGCCTGGTGCCGGATATCGAAAAAGCGATTATGAAGTCTGATCTTGGATTGAATCCCAGCACTGCCGGGGCGGTTATTCGTATCCCCATGCCTGCGCTGACTGAGGAAACCCGCAAGAATTTTATTCGCCAGGCCAAGGGCGAAGCGGAAACTGCACGTGTTTCCATTCGCAATATCCGTCGCGATGCGCTGACCGTAGTGAAGTCTTTGGTCAAGGATAAGGAAATTTCAGAAGATGACGAGCGACGTGCTGGCGATGAGATTCAGAAAATTACCGATCAGTTTGTTGCGGGTGTCGATCAGGCACTTGTGGCTAAAGAAAAAGATCTGATGGAAATTTAATGGCCTTAGGTGGTACCGAGGTGAATGATCCCGGCCCCAGGCATATCGCCATCATTATGGATGGCAACGGGCGCTGGGCCGCGCGTCGGGGACTCTCTCCTTCGGCAGGCCACAAGGCAGGGGCTGAGCGCATCCGCGATTTGTTGTCTGCGTGCAGAAATCGTGGTGTAAAAGCATTGACGCTATTTGCTTTTTCCAGTGAGAACTGGCAGCGTCCACCTAAAGAGGTGGCGCTGTTGATGCGCCTGTTTCACTCTTATTTGCGCAAAGAGGCCCGGCGTATATGCGACGAAGGTGTGCGCCTGAGGGTGATTGGGCGGCGGGACCGCTTTTCTCTGCGTCTTCAGCGCGCCATTGCCGAGGCGGAGGAGATTACCTGTGGGGGAGATCAGGGAGACCTGGTGATTGCGGCAGATTACGGTGGGCGCTGGGATATTGCCCAGGCTGCGCGCAGGCTTGCCGAAGAGGTGGTGGATGGCAAGCGCACAGTAGAGTCTATTGATGAGGAGGCAATGGAAGGTCATATGCAACTCGCCGATTTGCCGCCGGTAGATCTGTTAATAAGATCCAGTGGGGAGCAGCGCATCAGCAATTTTATTTTGTGGCAAGCCGCTTACAGCGAATTCTTTTTTACCGATATATTGTGGCCTGATTTTGGCGAGGCCGCCCTGGATGAGGCAATCGCGTTGTTTAAGCAGCGTGACCGGCGCTTTGGTGGGCGAGCCGCGGCGGGTGACAGTGCGATGCCGGCCTGATTGATACCGGCTGGAAGCGGAGTCATTTTTTGCCGGCACAAAGTTTTTGGGGATACTATAGAGAGTGTTCTTGTTCGGCGCGATATATGCAGGCAGAGTACGGGTGCAGATATAAGGGGTTTGCGGTGCTAAAACAAAGAATAATTACTGCTTTGGTCTTACTGGCACTGTTTTCCGGGGTTTTATTTCTGTTGCCGATGCAATGGTATTCGCTGGTGTTTGTCGCCGTGATTTTGCTGGGTGGCTGGGAGTGGGCCAACCTTTCCAATCTCAACCGCGCACTGCGCTTAGTTTTTCTCTCCTCGCTGGGTGGCGCCCTGATAGCCACTGCCCAGTATGTGTTTTCAATGGATTTCAGTTCTCCGGATATCGACCGCGGACGCCAAATACTGGCGGTTGCCTGTGGTTGGTGGGCACTGGCTTTTCTATGGGTACAGAGTTATCCGGCCAGTGCCGTGCTGTGGGGCAACCGCTGGATTTGCGGACTGGTTGGTCTGGTTGTATTGGTGCCCAGCTGGCTGTCTTTGGTGATCCTGCGCGGACTTGATCACGGCGCTTGGCTGGTACTCTACGTTGTGGCCATTGTTGTAGCCGCGGATGTGGGCGCCTATTTTGTTGGTCGCAAGTTCGGCAGACGCAAACTGGCCAGAGAGGTGAGCCCCGGCAAGTCGTGGGAGGGTTTTTTTGGGGGATTGGGTGCCTGCCTGATCCTCGCGCTTGCAACCTCATTCCTGTTTCAACTGCCCTTGAAGAACACGCTTCTTTTTACCTTCGGAGTGTTGGTAACGGCACTCGCCTCGGTCATTGGCGATTTGCTGGAGAGTATGTTTAAGCGTCACCGTGGCATCAAAGACAGCAGCCGAATATTGCCTGGCCACGGTGGGGTTATGGATAGGATCGACAGCCTCTGCGCGGCTTTGCCGGTGTTTACCATGGCCGCGCTGGCCAGTGAACTGCACAAATATCTCTAGCTGGCGCCGATAAATTTGTAACACGTGTCTCTCCGTGCTCCTGCCAATGGGGCTGAGCCGGGAGTCCTTTTGGCCCGGAGGTACAATGAGAACTCATGCGAAATAGATCTCCGCAAACCGTGACTGTGCTTGGCTCTACAGGTTCAGTTGGGGTCAGTACGCTCGATGTACTCGCACGCCACCCGCAGCAGTACACCATTTATGCCTTGACAGCCCGCGACCGAGTTGCCGAGCTGGCCCAGCAGTGCAGGCGTTTTAGCCCCCGCTTCGCCGTGGTTCCCGGCGCGCGACGCGCACAGGAGTTGCAGTCTCTGCTGGCCGATGAGGGCAACACCGAGGTTTTATCAGGCGTGGAAGGGCTGTGCAAGGTGGCATCGGACGCTGAAGTGGACACCGTGATGGCGGCGATCATCGGTGCGGCCGGATTGCGTCCAACTCTTGCTGCGGTGGAGTCTGGCAAAAAAGTGTTGCTTGCAAACAAGGAGGCACTGGTGATGGCCGGACCGGTGTTCCTGCGCGCGCTGCGGGCCAATGGTGCACAATTGCTGCCTATCGATAGCGAGCACAACGCCATCTTTCAGTGTCTGCCATATCCCTGTGAGAGCTTGGAAAACTCGGGTGTTGAAAAGATACTGCTCACCGGCTCCGGTGGTCCTTTTCGAACCCGTGCCAGGGAGGATCTGCACCGGGTCACACCGGATGAGGCCTGTGCGCACCCGAACTGGTCCATGGGGCGGAAGATCTCTGTGGACTCCGCCACCATGATGAATAAGGGGCTGGAGTTTATTGAGGCCTGTTTTCTGTTCGGTGCTCGCCCCGAACAGATTGAGGTAGTGGTGCATCCACAGAGTATTGTGCACTCAATGGTGCAGTACCGGGACGGGTCGTTACTGGCCCAGATGGGCAATCCGGATATGCGTACCCCAATTGCTCATGCGCTGGCTTTTCCGCAGCGCATGGATGCGGGTGTTCCGGCCCTCGATCTGATCGCCCAGGGGCGGCTCGACTTTAAGGCGCCGGACTTTCACCGCTTTCCATGTCTGCGTTTGGCCAGAGAGGCGATTGATGCGGCGGGCAGTGCACCCACAGTCCTGAATGCGGCTAATGAAGTGGCAGTTGAGGCCTTTTTACAGGGGCGGCTGGCGTTTACCAGCATTGCAACTGCTATAGAGAAAGTCATGAATCGTGCTCCGTTGGTTGAACTGACCGGGCTCGAAACAGTCGAAACAACTGATCTCAATGCGCGAGAACTGGCCCGGCAGGTAATAGGAGCTCTCTAGCCATAGGATAGGGCGTATAATGGCGGGGTTTGCGCATGATAAAGAAACTGTAATTGCATATGGATCTGATTCAGACGGTAATCTGGGCCCTGGTGGCTCTCGGTGTGCTGGTATCTTTCCACGAGTTTGGGCACTTCCTTGTAGCACGTCTTTTTGGGGTTAAAGTGCTGCGCTTTTCGGTGGGTTTTGGCCGCCGCCTTATCTCACGCTATGACCGGCACGGCACGGAATTTACACTCTCGGCCATTCCCCTTGGCGGTTACGTCAAGATGCTGGATGAGCGGGAGGGGCCTGTTGCCCTCAATCAGGTAGAACAAGCCTTTAACCGCAAGAGTGTTTGGGCGCGCATTGCCATTGCTGCTGCCGGGCCGGTAGCGAATTTTCTCCTGGCGATTGTTTTATTTTGGGTGGTGTTTATGGGCGGGGCAGCCGGCCCTGTGCCTATAGTGCAGGCTGTGAAACCCGGCAGTATTGCTGAGGCTGCCGGGCTTGAGGTCGGCCAGGAAATCATCGCTGTAGATGGTGAGGCAACTCCAACCCGCCAGGCGCTGAACTGGCGTTTGGCCAACCGCCTCGGAGATAGTGGTGTCATAGAATTCTCCGTGCGCTACCCTGATTCAAACCTTGAATACCATGCAGCGGCAGACATCGATCGCTGGCTGTCGGGGCAGGAAGTGTCTGACCCATTGGTCGGGGTGGGGCTCGAACTCTGGACGCCGCCGGCTAGTATGACACTTTATCGGGTTGTTGAGGGCAGTGCTGCCAGTACCGCTGGTCTTCGTGCCGGTGATAAGATTGTTGGTACCGATAGTCAGGCATTTTCGGACTGGGAAGACTGGAGTCGGTATGTGCGTGCCCATGCCGGTAACCCTATCCAGATTGAAGTGGAGCGACAGGGTGAGAGACTGACTCTGCCGGTGACCCCCGCAGGGGTTGCCCTTGACAGTGGTGAACTTGTTGGTCAGATCGGGGTGCTACCATTTTCAGAACCCTGGCCGGAGGATCGGATTCGGGTTTTTCACTACGGTATTGGTGGGGCTTTCTACAAAGGGTTGCAGGAAACCTGGGATAAAACCCTGTTTACCTTGCATAGTTTGAAGAAGTTGATATTTGGTCAAATTTCAACCAAAAACTTGAGTGGTCCCATTACCATTGCTAAAGTGGCGGGTACTTCCGCAGAGGCGGGTTGGCAGTCCTTTCTGTCTCTGTTGGCACTGCTCAGTATCACGCTTGGTGTACTCAACCTGCTCCCTATTCCGGTACTCGATGGCGGCCATCTCCTCTACTATGGTATTGAGGCGATCAAGGGCTCACCTGTGTCAGAACGGGTTCAGGTGATTGGAATGCAAGTGGGTATGGTATTGGTCCTCTGCATCATGGGATTGGCGCTATACAATGACATTTTGCGCTTGTGACCTGTTGGATAGTTGCCCTCCAAACAGTGTGAAGGGAAATGGTGCCGGGAAGTGGGTGTTCACAGGGTACTTGCATGCCTGGTGCGCGAATAAAAAGACTCGGAATTAGTAGATGAAAGATTTCCTCAAAGCGGCCTCCCTCGGCCTGGTATTGCCATTGAGTGCGATAGCGCAGTCGTTCGTGGTCAACGATATCCGCGTGGAAGGGTTGCAGCGCGTTTCGGCCGGTACGGTATTCTCTGCGCTCCCGGTTAGAGTGGGTGATGAAATTGAGGCTCTGGATATTCAGAGTGCGACCCGAGCGCTTTTCCGCACTGGTTACTTTGAAGATATTCAGATCGGCCGTGAAAATGGCGTCCTGGTTGTCACACTGCGGGAGCGCCCGGCGATATCCAAGATTGAGATTACCGGCAACAAGGCTATCTCAACGGAAGACTTGCTAAAGGGGATGCAGGAAAATGGCCTTGCCGAAGGCCAGATCTTTAAGCGTGCGACCCTGGAAGGGCTGGCTCAGGAGCTTCAGCGCCAGTATGTGGCGCAGGGGCGTTACGGTGCCAGTGTAAAAACCGAAGTGAAAGAGTTGCCGCGAAATCAGGTAGAACTCAAGATTATTGTGGATGAGGGCTCGGTCGCTGCCATCAAGCATATTAATATTGTCGGCAATCGCGCCTTTTCCGATGAGGAACTGGCGGAAATTTTTGAACTACAGACTACGGGCTGGTTGTCCTGGCTGCGCAGTGACGACAAATATTCCCGAGAGAAATTGACTGGTGATTTGGAACGTCTGGAGTCTTATTACCTAGACCGCGGTTATCTCGATTTCCAGATTGACTCCACCCAGGTCTCCCTGAGCCCGGACAAACGCAGTGTTTTTATTACCGTGAATGTGATCGAGGGCGATGTTTATACTGTGAGTGAGGTGGATCTGGCTGGTGACCCGGTTGTTCCGGAGGAGGAAATCCAGCGGTTACTGCTTGTGCGCGAGGGCCAGACTTTCTCCCAGGTGCTGATGACCACCACTTCTGATTATATTACCAAACGCCTGGGCAATGAAGGGTATACCTTTGCGGAGGTCAACGGCATCCCCGAGCCGAATAGAGAAAAAAAGACGGTGAAGGTCACCTTCTTTATTAATCCCGGCAAGCGCGCCTATGTACGACGTATCAATTTTCGCGGCAATACCCGCACCTCAGATGAAGTATTGCGCCGCGAAATGCGCCAGATGGAATCTGCTTCGGCCTCGTCTGCACGTATTGAACAGTCAAAAGTCCGCCTCGAACGGCTCGGCTTCTTTAAGGAGGTTGAGGTTGAAACTACCGAAGTTCCGGGAACCTCAGACCAGATTGATGTGGAGTATACGGTCGAGGAGCAACCCTCTGGTTCTATTGGCGGAACCCTCGGCTATGCCGAGACCAGCGGCCTTGTACTGGGGGCCAATATTCAGGAAAACAACTGGATGGGCACGGGTAAATCGGTTGGCATTGGTTTGAATGCTTCAAAATACCAGACCGCTGTTAACTTTTCCTATCTGGACCCTTACTTTACGCCAGATGGCGTCAGTCGTGGCTTCAATATTTATTATCGAAAAAATGACTATTCTGAGGTCAACCTGTCTGAATTTAATACCGAAACTTATGGTGGTGGTGTGAGTTTTGGTTATCCGGTCTCCGAAATCTCCCGTGTGGGTTTGAATATTGGGCTTAGTCACCTCGAGCTCTCTACAAGTACGACTTCGGTGCAGGAAATCGCTTCGAGCCCGACTCCCCTGATTGGGATAGACGGGGTTATTACCAGGGCAGATTCTCAAGAAGTGGTTGCAGCTTCCCAAGAGGAGGATCCTGTAGATTTGGACTTGGCAATGCCACTCACTGAGGGCTTGTTTCCTTCCGATGGTTTTATTGATCGTTACGGGGATTCGTTTGATAACCTGAGCCTGACCGCCTCCTATGCACGTTCCACGTTGAACCGCGGGATTCTGGCCACGCGCGGAGCCTCTCAAAATTTTTCCGTGGAATTCACCGTACCCGGCAGTGATCTTGAATATTATAAGTTTATCTATACCGGCCAGTATTTCCGCCCACTGACCAGAAGCCTGACTTTGCGCCTGCGTACCCGCTTGGGTTACGGGGATGGTTATGGGAACCTCGACGAGTTGCCATTCTTTGAAAACTATTATGCCGGGGGCTTCGGATCGGTACGCGGGTTTGAGCGCAATACCCTCGGGCCACGGTCTACGCCTGCAGAGGCTCTAGTTGCTCCAATAGCTTGTGCGACCGAAAATGGGGAAATCACACAATTTTGTTATGCAGTGGATTCTAATGGCCGTTTAGAGACTTTTCCAAGGGACGATGCGGATCCCTTCGGCGGCAATATCTTAATTGAAGGTAGTGCAGAGGTGATATTCCCATTGCCGTTTATCAAGGATCAACGGTCTCTGCAGTCGGCCTTCTTTATCGATGCAGGCAATGTATTCGACACCAGCTGTGGCGATACCCAGATTAACTGTTACGATGTAGATTTTGGTAAAATGAATATTTCCGCAGGTTTGGGATTGACCTGGATTACCGGCTTTGGTCCGCTTACCTTCAGTTTGGCCAAGCCATTGAAGAAAAACGAGGATGATGAGGAGGAGGTCTTCCAGTTTACCCTGGGTAACAGCTTCTAACCTTACAGCCTCACAGGAGAGGGTATGTATGGTGCAAATCGAGCACCGTAAAAATAACATTGATTGGAGAAACAAAAGTGCTTAAAAGTGTGAAAACTATTGCAGTTCTGCTAGTGGGTATGACCCTGTCCGGCGCCGCACTGGCGCAGACCAAAATTGCGATATTAAATCTGCAGGCTGCCATCATGAGCACGGATGTGGCCAAGTCAAAAGTGAATTCTTTAAAAACCAGCTCCGAATACTCCAAACTGCAAAGTAGCGCGGAGTCGATTCGTTCCGAGTTGCAGAAAATGCAAGAGGATGCCCAGAAAAACAGTGTGACCTGGTCCGATGAGCAGAAGACCGAGTACCAGCGCAAGGTGAATTTCAAACGCTCCGATTTCGAGACCGCGGTTAAAAAGTTGCGTGCGATGGAGGCCCAGGTAGGTCAGGAAATACAAACTTCCCTAGGGCCCAAGGCCAAGGCTGCACTGGAAGCGATTATCAAAGAACAGAAGCTGGATCTGGTATTGGATGCCAATACAGCGTTTTTTGCCAGCCCCCAGGTCGACCTCACGCTGGCAGTTGTGAAGCGCATGAATGCAGAAAAGTAAACCCTAGCTTCTATGAGTGACAATTTGTCTCTGGCCCATCTTGCGCGGGTACTGGGCGCTGAGCTGCGTCTGGCCCCCGGTGTAGACTCCCGATACGAAATTTCTGGTCTCAGTACTTTGCAGGATGCCGGAGCCAGCCACCTGGCTTTCCTGGCCAGTGCCGCCTACCGCCGCTTCCTAAAAAATACTGCTGCCGGTGCGGTGTTGGTCACTGAGGAATTTGCCGATGATTGCCCGGTTTCCGTGCTCTGTGTCGAAAATCCCTATCTCGCTTTTGCCCGTGCGAGTGCCCTGTTTAACTCAGCACCACAAGCGGAGGTCGGTATTCATCCCTCGGCAGTGGTTCACCCCGATGCTGAAATTGCCTCCAGTGCCAGTGTGGCCGCCGGCACTGTAGTGGAAAAATATGCCAAAATTGGCCCCAATGTCTCTCTGGGGGCCAATTGCTTTGTGGGGGAGGGGGCTATCATAGGTGCGGGCAGTTGTTTGCACGCCGGTGTTGTTGTGCACCACCGCTGCAGCCTGGGCAGAAATTGTATTATCCACAGTCAGGCGGTAATTGGGGCCGATGGTTTCGGCTTTGCACATCACCAGCAGGAGTGGATCAAGATCTATCAGCTCGGCGGGGTAAATATTGGCGATGATGTCGAAATAGGAGCCAATACCTGTGTTGATCGCGGGGCCCTGGGCGATACCATTATTGGCAGCGGGGTTAAGATCGACAATCTGGTTCAAATCGCGCACAATGTGAAGATTGGTGACTACACAGCCATTGCTGCTTGTTCAGGGATTGCCGGCAGTGCAGTCATTGGGAAGCATTGTGCTCTGGCTGGGTGCTCACGTATCGCAGGACATGTGGCGATTGCCGATGGCTGTACTGTGACTGCCGATACTTTTGTGACCAAATCCATTGACAGCCCGGGCAGTTATTCCGGTGCCCTGCCTTTTTCCGATAGCCCTACCTGGCGTCGCAATGCGGTGCGTTTTGGGCGGCTGGACAAAATGGCGAAGAGGCTGAAGGACTTGGAAAAACAGCTGGAAGCGTTGTCCCGCCATATTGATGGGGAGGGATGAAGCGGCTGGTAGTGAATGGATCAAACTTGGCTTTGTTGTTTTCGGGGCGTTTATCGCCCCGAAGTGGTTTCTGGGGGCATTTGGAATGATGGATGTATGTGAAATTCGCGAGTACCTGCCACACCGCTATCCTTTTTTGCTGGTGGACCGCGTTGTGGAGTTCGAAACGGGGAAGTCTATCAAGGGCTATAAGAACATTTCAGTGAATGAAGAGGTTTTCAACGGACATTTTCCGCAGATGCCCATCTTCCCTGGGGTTATGATTATTGAAGCTATGGCACAGGTTTCCGGGATTCTTGGGTTCAAAAGCTCTGGCAAGAAGCCTGAAGACGGCTACCTGTACCTCTTTGGCGGTGTCGATAAGGTGCGCTTTAAACGCCAGGTGATTCCCGGAGACCGATTGGATCTCGAATCTGTATCGGTCTCTGTACGTCGCAATATCTGGAAATTTACCTGTCAGGCCAGTGTCGGCAGTGAACTGGCGGCTTCTGCGGAGATCCTGTGTGCTGTGAAGAAAGTGTAGCTATTTTGCACCGTCGGCATGAGAATGGCCAATCTTTCGGCTTCTCTGTTGCGGCATTAAGTTTATGGTACCCGCAGTGTCCACTATATGAGGAGTAGGTTTCAGAATGCAGACAACTATCCACCCCACAGCGATTGTCGACCCAACGGCAATCATTGGTTCTGGGGTGAGTATCGGCGCCTACTCTATTGTCGGACCTGGAGTGGAAATAGGGGATGGTTGTGATATTGCCTCGCATGTAGTTCTGAGTGGGCCGAGTAGTCTGGGAAAGAACAACCGTATTTACCAGTTCGCTTCAGTTGGTCAGGATACCGCTGATAAGAAGTACCGGGGGGAGGAAACCACGCTGGTTGTTGGGGATAATAATGTTATCCGGGAAGGGGTAACCATTCATCGCGGTACAGTGCAAGATCGCGGAGAGACTACCATCGGCAATGATAATCTGATCATGGCCTACGCCCATGTCGGCCACGACAGTGTAATTTGCAACAATACCATTCTGGTTAACAATGTGGCCCTTGCCGGCCACGTGGTCGTGCGGGATTGGGCCGTCCTCAGTGGGTATAGCTTAGTGCATCAATACTGTACCATCGGCGAGCACGCCTTTCTTGGTATGGGGGCTGCTGTTGGCAAAGATGTACCGGCATATGTGATGGTTGCCGGAAACCCGGCTGAAGCAAAAACCATTAACCTGGAAGGATTGCGTCGCCGCGGATTTTCCCGCGAGGAAACCGCGCTGATCGGCAAGGCTTATAAAATTGTGTATAGACGCGGTTTGACACAACAGGAAGCTTTGCAGGCCCTGGTGGAACTGCGCGAACAATCTGCTGTTATTCAGCCCTGGATTGACTCATTGCAATTCTCCACCCGCGGTATTGTCCGTTAGAGCCTTACGGGATTTAGGCAGAAACTGTTAACCGCATGGCTTCCGGGATTGATCTTTGAATGAATAATGCCTGGTTTCATGGGGCCAGCTTTCATGCAGAGGAATTTTAAGGCGTGTCAGAAGAGCATAAGCCGTTTCGCATTGGTGTGGTGGTCGGTGAGTCCTCGGGGGATATTCTGGGTGCGGGTCTAATGGCTGCACTGCAAAAACGCCTGCCTGGGGTGACATTCGAAGGTATTGCTGGCCCGTGTATGCTGGCTTTGGGCGCAAAATCCCTGTTTACCATGGAGCGGCTGTCGGTGATGGGGTTGGTAGAGCCTTTAAAGCGTCTGCCAGAACTGTTAAGGATCCGCCGTGCCCTTTACCAGTATTTCACCAAAAATCCACCGGATCTTTTCATCGGCATCGATGCACCGGATTTCAATTTGTCTCTGGAAGAATCCCTCAAAGTTGAGGGGATCAAAACCGTACACTATGTCAGTCCCTCAGTGTGGGCCTGGCGGCGGGGAAGGGTCAAAAAGATTGCCCGCGCAGTGAACCATATGCTGACATTGCTGCCCTTTGAGGCCAAATTTTACCGGGAAAACCAAATACCGGTAACCTTTGTCGGGCACCCCCTTGCCGATGATATTCCATTGCAGGTCAATGGCTCAGCAAAGCGCCGGGAACTCGGTTTTGCGGATAGCGATAGAGTCATCGCCCTGCTTCCAGGCAGTCGTGCTGGAGAAGTGCGCTTACTTGGGCCACTGTTCTTGCAGGCTGCCCGCTGGTGTCACCAGCGCAATCCGGATATCAAGTTTGTCCTACCCGCCGCCAACAGACTGCGTTTTTCAGAGATCAATCAGCAGTTACAGCGTTTTAATGGGCTGCCGGTAACTGTATTGGAAGGCCACGCTCAAACGGCGCTTACCGTTGCAGACTGTGTATTGATCGCCTCGGGCACTGCCACCCTGGAAACGATGCTGTTGAAGAAACCGATGGTGGTGGCTTACAAGTTGGGCAGAGTTTCCTACGCTATTATATCCCGAATGTTACATACTCCCTGGGTGTCGCTGCCCAATCTGCTGGCGCAGAGGGAGTTGGTGCCGGAAATATTGCAAAGCGATGCCACTCCGGAAAACCTCGGGGCTGCCTTGATGCGTTACTTTGAGGATCCGCTGCTGGGGGATCAACTGCAGCGGGAATTTGATGAACTTCACCAACAGTTGCGTTGCAATGCCTCCGAACGTGCAGCGGATGCTGTCTGCAACCTGTTGAAGCAAAGTGGATAGAAATGGATGTGTCCCCAAAAAGTGCTCCCCCCTTACATTTGTACTTATCAGGGCGTGTTGCTTGCCG
The DNA here is from genome assembly GCF_030731025.1 of Microbulbifer sp. 2205BS26-8. Classification (NCBI taxonomy): domain Bacteria; kingdom Pseudomonadati; phylum Pseudomonadota; class Gammaproteobacteria; order Cellvibrionales; family Microbulbiferaceae; genus Microbulbifer; species Microbulbifer sp. 2205BS26-8. Next base: position 101,312 of record NZ_JAVAMR010000009.1, read on the forward strand.
GTGTCGATGAGGTGGGTCGCGGCCCCCTGGCTGGGGATGTCGTTGCGGCGGCGGTCATTCTCGATCCGGCCTACCCTATTGAAGGTCTCGCCGACTCAAAAAAACTGAGCGAAAAAAAGCGTACACTACTCTTTGATCATATCTGTACGTGTGCGCTGGATTACTCTATCGCCCGTGCCACGGTGCAGGAGATCGACCGGATCAATATTCTACAAGCCAGTTTACTGGCCATGCGCCGCGCTGTGGAACAGCTATCTGTACAACCGGAGTATGTCTTGGTGGACGGCAATAAAAAGCCGGACTGGACTTATCCGTGTGATACGGTGGTGAAAGGAGATGACCGGGTTGCAGCCATTGCAGCGGCTTCTATTCTTGCAAAAGTGACGCGAGACCGGGAGCTGGTGGAGCTTGATAAACAATATCCGGGATATGGATTGGCCCGGCACAAAGGGTATCCGACCAAAGTGCATCTACAGGCTTTGCAGCAGCTTGGCCCCAGTCCTGTGCACAGGGCGAGCTTTGCCCCGGTACAACAATTGCTGATGGATTTGGTTTAGTTTTCGGCAGCAGCGATTCGCTCTAACCCGGATTTTGCATGGTTCCAGACACAAGAACGGCGGAAAATCTTATCATTACCGGTGTACAAGACAGTCCAATAAGAAATTCCGCCGTGACAGAATGCTACCAACCTGAACTCCGATTTTCATCCTTTTCCCGCCGCAAAATCACCGCAGATTTCACTGGTGGTGATTTGATCTCCAATGCTGGCCTTCTGCTTTTGCGTGAGTGCGACCAGCACCTTGGTCTGTCTCG
>NZ_JAVAMR010000089.1:0-4008 GCF_030731025.1 Microbulbifer sp. 2205BS26-8
GTAGAGTAAGAGGCAGGGCGTAGTCGAACTATCTCCCTGCCTCTCCTCTCCGAACCGGACGTGCATCTTTCAGCGCATCCGGCTCTCCATTTAAGCGCTGGCGAATGCCATTGCCACTTCAGGAAAGCGTGAAGTCCATGTGTTCCGAGGCTCAGTCCTCAGGTACGGATTGCCTTCGGGAAGGCGCCAGCGGAACCGCCGGCTACCCCGCCCGACAAGCCGGTACAAGATGGCACCACAGAAGTGTCCCTGATTTGTCTTGCCGTACAGCACCCACGTCTTACTTTGACCCGAGGCCGGAGCTTTGCACCAGTGACGTATCAGTGGCTTCAGCCGAGAGCGATGTTTCCGCCCCAGCCAGTGAGCCAGTTTCCAGAACGCGACTCTGTCAATATGACTGAATATCTTGGCTTTGAAGTCAACGAACTGATAGAACGCTGACCAGCCTTTCAGCTTCCGATTGACGGTCTCAATCATATCAATCTTGCTTTCGCTGTAGTTGCCTGACAGTAGAGCCGTTAACGAGGCAGCAAAGTTTCTCGCCTTCTCTCGGGGTATCGTTGTGACCACTCGCTGGTCGCCATAGCGACTCCGTTTGCGAATGATTCGGTGCCCCAGGAAGACAAAGCCATCATTGACATGAGTGATCTTCGTCTTCTCCATGTTTAATGTCAGCTTGAGAGCTCCCTGCAGCATTTGTCGGCATTCTTCTCGGATGTCTTCCGCCTGCGCCTTAGTGCCTTTGACAATAATGACAAAGTCATCGGCATAGCGACAGTAAGCGACCGCTGGCTTCCATTGCCAGTTTTCGCGTACAGCGGTGCTGCGACCTTTCTGGATACTGTTATTCCAGTACCATCTGTCTTTCCGGGCCTTCTTGCCCAGGTAGTGCTCATCCAGGTACTGGTCGAACTCATGCAGCATAATATTCGACAGTATTGGTGAGATAACACCGCCTTGGGGCACTCCTTGGCTAGCCGCCCGGAAGAGCACGGCATCGATGTGCCCAGCCTTTATGAATCGCCACAGGAGGTTCAGAAATCGCTTGTCTGAGATCCTGCGGCGTACTGCCTTCATAAGTAGCCGGTGATGCACGGTATCAAAGTAGCTGGAAAGATCCCCCTCTATGACCCATCGTCCCCGAGTTTCCCGGTTATCCGTCAGTTGCAGTTTCACCGTGCGAATCGCGTGGTGGACGCTACGCTCTGGGCGGAAGCCATAGGAGAGCGAATGGAAGTCACTTTCCCATATGGGCTCCATGGCCATTAACAGGGCTCGCTGGACAATACGGTCGCGCAGAGTTGGGATTCCCAGTGGTCGCTGCTTGCCACCGGCTTTGGGGATGTAGACCCGTTGGGCCGGCTGCGGTTGGTATGTATCCTCAAGCAATTCTTCCCTGATTTGCTCCAGAACACCCGACAATTTGGCCTGCAGAGTTGACTTGGTCTCCCCATCTATCCCTGGTGTGTTGGCGCCTTTGGATGACAGCGTGATCCGAGCCGCTTCTGCCAGCCAGTTGGGGTGTGCTATCAGGCGCAGCAGCCTGTCTACCCGCCGGGTTGAGTCGGCCGTTGCCCAAGTGGCAAGCTTGCGTTGCATTTCGCTGATTATCAAAGGTCTTCACCTTACTTGGTCAGGTAGTTTGCTTGGCAAACACGTTTAAACTGCTCCCCTTCGTCATGTAATGGGCTTTCCCCATCGCGGACTACTACGGGAACTCCGCCAGTCAATGCGGCATCAGGGTCATGCCCCCTTGGCATCCGTCATCAACCTTCCCCGGTTTACCGATCTGGACTCGAACATGTTGGGGAGGCTGCCCATCGCACTCTTTACCCTTGCTGTCTGCAAGTTGACAGGAAGCAGCAGGCCGTTCTGTGATGGGTGCTGCTGGCCCGGAACCCGGCCTACCTGTCCAAGTTCCTTTGTTTGGCAGCGCCTACATATCGAGCTGCCTCACCTCCCTGTACGGCCTATTAGGTCACGTAGGCCGTGGTGACGTTTCAACCCTCAGAGGCGGATTAATGGGTTCATGTTCTTCAGCCTTCCAACACTCAGCCTAGAGGATCATCTTGGCTTAGTGACCTCGCCTCAATCCCCGTTGTCAGCGGGTTACATCACCCTGTGGGCATACCACAGGTCACTGCCGCTCAGGCTCTCCACCCTCACAGTGGGAGGGATTGACTGGTTGCTTCATCCTGAAGCACCTCGCCAACATTCCAGATAGACTCGTGGCTCCTTTGAGCATCCGTACTCGCCCTGAGCTCCGGGCACACCATAGGTTATGTCGGCCACCCAAAGCTGGTTGGGGCGTTCTGCCGTAAACTCGCGATTCACCAGATCCAGCGGCTTGTTGGCCAGCCCATCCGGGATAGTCGTAACGCAACGTTTGCCTCTTCGAACACCTTCCAATTGCAGTACCTTCATCAGCCGTTCAACTGTGCAGCGGGCGACCTTTACGTCCTCGCGGTTAAGCTGCTTCCAGACCTTGCGTGCACCATAGGCGCGGTGGTTTTCTTCGTAGACCCGCTGGATCTCAGGCTTCAGCTCATCGTCACGTTGAGCGCGCGCACAGCGTTGCTCTGGATTGGCCTGTAGATGCTTGCAGAGGTAGAAGGTCGACGGTGCAATCGGCAGAACCTCACAGATTGACTCGACACCGTGCGCCTCACGTTCCTGGTCAATGAATGCCACCATTACTTCGGTTTGCGGTCGAGCTCCGCCTGGGCGAAAAAAGCGGCAGCCTTGCGCAAGATCTCGTTAGCGCGTTTCAGCTCACGGACTTCGCGCTCCAGCTCTTTGAGGCGGGCTGCGTCGCTGCTGGTGGTGCCGGGTTTAGTACCATTGTCGACTTCCATCTTGTTGACCCATGATCGTAGGGTCTCGGGTGTGCAGCCGATCTTGGAAGCGATAGATGTGATCGCTGCCCAGCGTGATTGGTGCTCGTGCTCGCCGGTCAACACCATGCGAACTGCGCGTTCCCGTACCTCGGGAGAGTATCCAGGTCGTTTGCTCATTGGCTAATTCTCTCAAGAAAGTTAGCCTCCGAGAAACCCGGGGGGATTCATTAACGAGCTTCGGGCACTGATGTCGGGATCTGCTGAGTGCGATGAGCCATTGTTTTAGCGCTTACATTCCAATGCATAAACCAGGCTCAATTAGCTCCAGAAAATCAGCGGGTGTTCATCACCTATCTTGCCCACAAAGCCAGATATGGTTAGACGCTGGCCAGCAACAACTTTACGAATAGCGTGGATACAGGCAGTATTGATCAGAATAAGGTCACCTACTTTCGGAGTAATCGTAATAGATTCCTTAGGCAGAATATCACGTTTGTAGCCGTAACTACCCTTAGCTGTATCTGAAAATTGCTCGTATTCACTATCTTTGATAACTTTGTCCCAGATTTCCAACTCGCCGCCCTGGTGAGAGTTTGTCAGAAAAATGTTGACACCAATTTGACTCTTTAAATGGATAGCAGGGTTGTGGTCTTTAAGTTCGCGATTGAGCAAGTCTTGGTGTGGTAATCCTTCACTGCCCTCGGGCCATAATCGAGAAATACCAAATGGGGCGGGCATATCTAGCATACTCATTGGCTTGGCACCCATCGACCAACACTGGCAAAGTGTTTGGCACAATAAGTCAATAGGTGAGGGGAAGGGAGAACTTATCTGTCTTAAGTGATCTTGGAGTACACTTCCCCGTTCAAAATATCTTCGTTGACGATCGCTATCACGGCTTGCGGCCCAAAAGGAATCGATATTACTCAGATAGATACCAGACCCTGAAGACGGGTCAATTTCTTGCAGAAGACCTTGTGCGATAGTACTACAGTGATTGGGGTGGTAGAAATTGGGTATCCGGATAACAATATAGTCACGTTTAAATAGATGAAGAAGATGGTCTTGGGTTAATGTTTCTAGGATTTTGAATTTTTCTTGCATAAGTATCAAAATGCTTTAAGTCTTAATTGATGATATTAATTTTCTATGTCAAAAATATGAAACGCGG
>NZ_JAVAMR010000090.1:0-3852 GCF_030731025.1 Microbulbifer sp. 2205BS26-8
TAGTCTGGGGATCTGATTGTTATTATTATCATTACTATCGGAGTCGCAGCCAGCCAGAACGGCACTGAGCAAAATAATCCAAAAGAGTCTTAAAGTCATTTTCCTGAACTCCATTGCGATAATTTAAAAAAATAAAAGTGCCAAGCCACGGCTTGGTCCGCGTGTTACAAGTTTTTATTGAACCAATACGCCAATCATGGCGCAGATAGATTGATTTAATAAAAAGTCTTCGTCACCAGATTGCCGTCCACATCTTCTTGTGTTCCCTGGTAAGAGGCGATGTTGCACAGCCACGGCACTGGTCACCCTGACTGGCACCGTGTTACTGACAATGCCCCCTGGCTGGCAAAAACACTGGTGCTGCCCTCCGCCACCGCCATCAGCTCGCCCAGGCTATCTACCGTGGCAATTGCGGTGTCGTCACTGAACCAGTTCACGCTGGTGGTAATGTCGAGGGTGCTGTCATCGCTGAAAATACCCAGGGCCGCGAGCTGCTGGCTGTAGCCTGCGGGCAGGCTCACCATCGTCGGCGTCACCTGGATACTGGTCAATACCGCATTGGTTACGGTGACCGAGACCCCATTGCCGAAAATACCCTCCAGAAAGGCAAAAATGCTGGCGTTGCCTGCCCTCACTGCCACCGCCTCGCCCAGGCTATCCACGGTGATAATTCTGGTGTTGCCACTGAACCAGTTCACGCTGGTGGTAATGTCAAGGGTGCTGCCATCGCTGAAATTGCCCAGGGCCGTGAGCTGCTGGCTGTTGCCCACGGGCAGGTTCACCTCTGTCGGGGTCACCTGGATACTGGTCAATACCGCATTGGTTACGGTGACCAAGACCCCATTGCTGATAATACCTTCCTGAGTGGCAACAAGACTGGTGCTGCCCACTGCCACCGTCACCACTTCGCCCAGGCTATCCACGGTGGCAATTGCGGTGTTGTCGCTGAACCAGTTCACGCTGGTGGTAATATCGAGGGTGCTGCTATCGCTGAAAATACCCAGGGCCGTGAGCTGTTGGCTGTAGCCCGCGGGCAGGCTCACCACTGTCGGGGTCACCTGGATACTGGTTAATACGGCATTGACCACGGTTACCGAAACCGTATTGCTGACAATGCCGTCCCGGTTGGCGGAGACGCTGGTGCTGCCCACCGCCACCGCCACCACCTCGCCCAGGCTATCCACGGTGGCAATTGCGGTGTTGTCACTGAGCCAGTTCACGCTGGTGGTAATGTCAAGGGTGCTGCCATCGCTGAAATTGCCCTGGGCCGTGAGCTGTTGGCTGTAGCCCGCGGGCAGGTTCACCACTGTCGGGGTCACCTGGATACTGGTCAATACCGCATTGGTCACGGTGACCGAAACCGTATTGCTGTCATTGCCGTCCCGGTTGGCGGAGACGCTGGTGCTGCCCACCGCCACCGTCACCAGCTCGCCCAGGCTATCCACGGTGGCAATTGCGGTGTTGTCACTGAGCCAGTTCACGCTGGTGGTAATGTCGCGGAAACTGCCATCGCTGAAACCACCCCGTGCCGTGAGCTGCTGGCTGTAGCCCGCGGGCAGGTTCACCACCGCCGGCGTTACCTGGATACTGGTCAATACCGCATTGGTCGCGGTGACCGAAACCGTATTGCTGTCAACGCCGTCCCGGTTGGCGGAGACGCTGGTGCTGCCCACCGCCACCGCCATCACCTCGCCCAGGCTATCCACCGTGGCAATTGCGGTGTTGTCACTGAACCAGTTCACGCTGGTGGTAATGTCAAGGGTGCTGCCATCGCTGAAACTACCCAGGGCCGTGAGCTGTTGGCTGTAGCCCGCGGGCAGGCTCACCACCACCGCCGGCGTTACCTGGATACTGGTCAATACCGCATTGGCCACGGTGACCGAAACCCCATTGCTGACAATGCTGCCCCGGTTGGCGGAGACACTGGTGCTGCCCACTGCCACCGCCACCAGCTCACCCAGGCTATCCACGGTGGCAATTGCGGTGTTGTCACTGAGCCAGGTCACACTGTTGGTGATATCGGTGGTGCTGCCATCGCTGAAATTGCCCAGGGCCGTGAGCTGTTGACTGTAGCCCGCGGGCAGGCTCACCATTGCCGGCGTCACCTGGATACTGGTCAATACCGCATTGGCCACGGTGACCGAAACCATATTGCTGACAATGCTGCCCCGGTTGGCGGAGACAGTGGTGCTGCCCACCGCTACCGCCATCAGCTCGCCCAGGCTATCCACCGTGGCAATTGCGGCGTTGTCACTGCGCCAGGCCACACTGTCGGTGATATCGGCGGTGCTGCCATCGCTGAAAATACCCAGGACCGTGAGCTGCTGGCTGTAGCCCGCGGGCAGGCTCACCACCGCCGGCGTCACCTGGATACGGGTCAATACCGTATTGGGCACGGTCACCGAAACTGTATTGCTGACAATACCGTCCTGGCTGGCGGAGACACTGGTGCTGCCCACCGCCTGCGTTATTACCTCGCCCAGGCTATTCACGATGGCCATTGCGGTGTTGTCACTGATCCAGGTCACGCTGGTGGTAATGTCGCGGGTGCTGCCATCGCTGAAAATACCCAGGGCCGTGAGCTGTTGGCTGTAGCCCTTAGGCAGGTTCACTATCGCCGGGGTCACCTGGATACTGGTCAATACGGCGGTCACGGTCACCGGAACCGTATGGCTGACAATGCCGTCCTGGTTGGCGGAGACACTGGTGCTGCCCACCGCCACCGCCATCACCTCGCCCAGGCTATCCACGGTGGCAATTGCGGTGTTGTCACTGAGCCAGTTCACGCTGGTGGTAATGTCGCGGAAACTGCCATCGCTGAAACCACCCAGGGCCGTGAGCTGCTGGCTGTAGCCCGCGGGCAGGCTCACCGCCGCTGGCGTTACCTGGATACCGGTCAATACCGCGTTGGTTACGGTCACCGACACCGTATCGCTGACTGTGCCGTCCCGGTTGGCGGAGACACTGGTGCTGCCCTCCGCCACCGCCATCACCTCGCCCAGGCTATCCACGGTGGCAATTGCGGTGTTGTCACTGAACCAGTTCACGCTGGTGGTAATGTCGAGGGTGCTGTCATCGCTGAAAATACCCAGGGCCGTGAGCTGTTGGCTGTAGCCCGCAGGCAGGTTCACCGCCGTCGCCGTCACCGTCACCTGGATACTGGTCAATACCGCGCTGGTCACGGTGACCAAGACCCCATTGCTGAGAATACCCTCCAGAGTGGCAACAAGGCTGGTGTTGCCCACTGCCACCGTCACCGCCTCGCCCAGGCTATCCACCGTGGCAATTGCGGTGTCGCCACTGAACCAGTTCACGCTGGTGGTAATATCGAGGGTGCTGCTATCGCTGAAAATACCCAGGGCCGTGAGCTGCTGGCTGAAGCCCACGGGCAGGCTCACCACCGTCGGCGTCACCTGGATGCTGGCCAATACCGCATTGGTTACGGTGACCATGACCCCATTGCTGGAAATACCCCCCTGAAAGGCAGAAAGGGCGGTGCTGCCCACCGCCACCGTCACCACCTCGCCCAGGCTATCCACGGTGGCAATTGCGGTGTCGTCACTGAACCAGGTCACGCTGGTGGTAATGTCGAGGGTGCTGCCATCGCTGAAACCACCCAGTGCCGTGAGCTGCTGGCTGAAGCCCGCGGGCAGGTTCACCACCGCCGGCGTCACCTGGATACTGGTCAATACCGCATTGGTTACGGTGACCGGGACCGTATTGCTGACAATGCCGTCCTGGTTGGCGGAGACACTGGTGCTGCCCACCGCTACCGTCACCACCTCGCCCAGGCTATCCACGGTGGCAATTGCGGTGTTGTCACTGAGCCAGTTCACACTGGTGGTAATATCG
>NZ_JAVAMR010000091.1:0-3733 GCF_030731025.1 Microbulbifer sp. 2205BS26-8
GACAACCTATGAAATGACCTTTACCGGCCTGACTGCAGTGCAGGGCTGGGGTGGCAGCGACAGTCTCAACGCCCTTGCCTACAGTGATGGCTTGACATTGACTGGCAGTGATAATCAACTGACCACGGGCGCGCTGACTTTTGCTGGTATCCATAGTGCGACAACGCGAACCCTTAAAAACCCGATTGATTCAGCTATCTTCAAATTGGCGGGAAGCAATACCCTTGAAACCGCCGGAATCCGCATTGATGGGCTGGAGAGCGTCAATAATATCGGGCGTGACAGTATATTATTGGGAACCAGTGGAGACGACCACTTTGGGCTCGCTACTAATGGAGATATCAGCGCAGCCGGCATTCACTTTGCAGGTTTGAATCGCGTTGACGGCGCAGATGGCAATAATATCGTAACAGCGCAAGGTGCTATCTGGACTTCAACCATGAAAGGGGGAGCTTTAGTCAACGGCAGTGCTGAAGCCACGATCAATAATATTTCTGTTTTGTTTGAAAACCTTGTCGGGGTGGAAGGTACTGGAACCTACACCGGTCAAGATATTGATAGCGAGTATGTATTCAGCAGTTTGAATACGATGACCATTGGGGGTATAGCCTTTGCCGATCTCAGTCACTTAATCGCGGGCAGCGGAAAAGACGTGATACATGGTGCGGATATTGATGCTAACTGGGATATCAATGATTCACAGCAGCATGTCAGTAGCGATGGTGGTTCCCTGATATTTAGTGGTGTTGAATCGATATTTGCCGGTAGCGGTATTGATCAGTTCACCCTGGGCGGTGGTCAACTTACGGAAATTAATGCGGGAGCGGGTAATGACTCGGTCATGCTCTCAGGTACGGTTATTGACACTATTTTCCTGGGCCAGGGAGATGATTACGTGCAGGTGAATACCGCAGGCAACCAGGGAATAGCGCTACTTGGAGGCGGTGGAAATGATGCATTCCAGTACATCCTTGCTGATGGTATCTGGAAAATATTCTCAACAGGGAATTCAGTGGACAATATACGATTTGACGGCTTTGAATTGCTGAAGAACACTGCAAACAACTTTACCCTGGAGACGGATTTAGGCTTTGATTTCACCACTGAAAGTACTGGTTCCGGTATCTTGAACCAGAGTGGCGCAGGTATGGTATTTACCAGGAGCGGCATGTATCTGGGCTATGATGGCGAAGGAGATATCAGGATTGTCAGCAGTTCACTGGACACGATCGGAGGGCGTCTCAAGGCTGACCGGGCGGATTTGACTGTTGCTGGGGACCTTGATATTGAGACAGCAGTCAATACTTTGGGCGTTTCTACCTCTGGGAGAGATATTGATATCAGCATCCTGGCTCAGGGGGATCTTGTGATTGATGAAATCAATGCAGGGCGGGGTACTGTCACACTGGCCAGTGCCAGTTTTGGAAACCTGACGGCTGAAACCTATGGCGATACCCATATCACGGCAGGTGTGGTAAAGCTGGGGGTTGAAACTCAGCCATGGGCTTTAATTGGCAGTGCCATTAATCCTCTGCGTATGGACGCCACAAACCGGGTTGAGATTGTTTCAATAACCTATTATGAACCGGATTTTATTGGCCAGGTTCCTGTTTTTACCAGTACCGGTGACGAACTCCAGTCAATAGCCGGTGCACAGGCTGCCCAGGGCTTGAAATCTGCTGTACAAAATGAGGTGGAAGACTTCACACAAATTGATCCGGCAATATTCACTGCAGTAACTCCCTATAGTAGCGGTGTAGATGCCGTCAATTCACCAGAAATGCGTCTCAAATCTGGTGAATTAACCCCCATAAATTGATCCGGGCGAATTGAGAGCGGGGATGGTGAAGAGTGACCGGGGTGAATGATCGCAGGTGCCATGCTCTCTGCGTGAAACCTTGCTCGGCAAGGCATGGAAGTATTGGCAATGCGGGGTTGCATCTCAAGTCATGCTTACACCATTACCAAAATGATTGTATACAACCCATTATCAGGATATTTTGATCGCAAGGATGCCAAAAAAACGCGGCAGTGTGGGGTATTCTATATTTGCCCTGCAGACAGCACAGCACCAGCCACTCCAAAAATTCAGCCCTTCTCTGTGCGCTTTCGCTGGCTTGTGCCGGTCGTAGTGTGGCGTCAGCAGTAGAATAAACAGCGCCATAGCGGCCCGGGTAAGCGATGGGTTGTCGCTCCTGTTGTTCTCGCTGTACCTATCCCTGTCATTCTCCCGACAACCAATCAGTGCTTTTGGCACCTTTGGCAAACTGCGACAAGGGAAATCCTGCAGGCCACTTTTGAGGGTATTGAGAATGGGAAAATGGGCAAAGTGGTGTGGCAGCGATGCAAGAGGCAGTAAAGTTGCCATCACCGGGTCAGGCGTCATAAAATTTTAATACAAAACTTATATATTGAATAATCTCCCGATTGGATTATCTGATAAGGGCAATGAAAAAAATTAATCGCAGAACTGTACTAAAGGGCATGTTTTCTGCAGCAGGGCTCTCGCTTGCTCAGAATTCCCTGGCAAATCTTGGCCTTTCTCTAGATCTGACGGATTCGCCTGCCTTGCGCCGTATTGCATTTGGATCTTGCTGTGATCAAAACAAACCCCAATTAATATGGAATAGTGTGATAGCAAAGAACCCGGAATTGTTTATTTTTCTGGGTGATAATATTTATGCAGACACGGAAGATATGGAGGTTATGGCAAATATCTATGAGCAGCAAGGCAAAAACTTTGCAGCCATACGCAATCAGTGCAATGTCATTGCTACCTGGGATGATCATGACTATGGCATGAACGATGCTGGCATTGAGTACCCAAAGAGACAGGAATCCAGGGATCTTTTCCTAACATTCTGGGGTGAACTGGACAGCCCCAGGCGTCGGGATGACGGCATTTATCACAGCTACTACTACGGGCCCGCCGATGCTCGGGTGCAGGTGATTCTGCTTGATCTTCGCTATGAAAGAGCCGCAATTCATAAGGTGGGCATGCTGGCAGAAGCCGGCAGGCATATAAAAAACATGGGGCCTTACAGACCGGCAGAAGACAATCGCAGTATGATGTCTGAACAACAATGGCAGTGGCTTGAAAAGCAGTTGAAACAACCTGCCGACCTGAGAATCATTGGCTCCAGCATTCAGTTCCTGGCAGATTTTACCGGCTGGGAAGCCTGGGCAAACTATCCTGCGGATAAAAACAGGATGCTCAGTTTAATCAAGAAAACTCAGGCTAACGGAATTATCTTTGTGAGTGGTGATACACACTGGGCGGAGTTGTCCAGGCAAACAGAAGGCGTACCCTATCCACTCTATGATTTGACTTCCAGTGGTTTAACGAATACCTGGTCACAAGTCAGCCCCAATCAATATCGTAAGGATGATGCTTATTTTGCTGAAAGAAACTTCGGCCAAATTGCTATAGACTGGCAGGGTAGCGACACAGAAATTACCCTGCAAATCTGTGACATCAATGGTGATGCCAAAATTGCACATACTTTTGCCCTGAGTGAGTTACAGATCAAAGAGCCTGCGTGAGGGAATGATCAGCCCCACCGGGGTGGTCCAGTTTAAATGTTAGTGCATAGTGGGCCGTGGCACTTTCTCCACGGTGGTCTCTGGGGCCGGTGGGCGGTAGCCCAAGGCACTGTGTGGCCGCTTGGTGTTGTAATGCTTCCTCCACTCCTCAATAATAATTTCCGCCTCTTGTAACGTATAGAATATTTCA
>NZ_JAVAMR010000092.1:0-3428 GCF_030731025.1 Microbulbifer sp. 2205BS26-8
GGTAATGGTGCTGTTTGGGTTCGATTTTTTGATCAAAATATCGGTAACTTTGCTAGTTATGATGAGAGGAAGTCTTTTTATGGCGTTTATGGCATGGATGAGAATGATTTTGTCTGGTTTGCAGATACCGATGGTGATGGAGAGCCCGACTACCACCGTTATGACATTTCAAGCGGCAAGGTCTATACTCGCCTAAATAATGCTGGTGAAGCTAAATACAAAAATGCTCCACGCAATGTAATCCATCAGTTCGATAATGGTCTTGGTAACATCACCAAGGTCACTTATGGAAATATGGCGCTTAGTGGGGTCTACTCTCGTCTGGATATGGCTGCGTCAAGCAGTATTGATTCTTTCTATACAGCACTGAACAGTGACTGGGTGCTTCCTGCAGGAAGTCAAACCCTGGGTAAAGATACGCCTGTACTGGATATCCTGAGCCCCGTGTATTTGGTTGCCGAGGTGGAGAGTTCTGCGCCTGCAGCTGGTGCTGCCCCTGGCTCTGTGGATCAGTCTGCACTCAGTTCAGTGTCCTATCACTATCATCAGATGAAGCTCCAGGCTGCTGGGCGCGGAATGCTGGGTTTCCAGAAAATCAGCACTACCGATAATCAGACTGGTGTGGTGACGGAAACCACCTATCGCCAGGATTTTCCTTTCACGGGCATGCCGCTGCAAACAGAAACCCGTACAGCTGGCGGTCAGCTTCTGAGCCGGGCTTCTAACAACTGGCGCCTCCAGGGGTGGAATGGTAGTGGTAACCCTTTGCCACCTTACCAGCCGTATATTTACAGTGCGGTTGAAGAGACCTATGACCTTAAAAACGAAGGCAACACACAGGGGCAAATGCTGCAAACGGTCACAACAACGAATACCTACGATGCTTATGGCAACGCGCTCAGCATCAATGTGGCGACCAAGGGGGGAGACTCTGACCAGCAGTTTGTTAAGAAGACAGAAAACGTCTATGGCAGCTCCACCTGGGAGAAGGAAAAGGGTCGCCTAAGCAGCACCAAAGTGACCAGTACTCGACCCGGACAGCCCGCACATATACGGGAGTCTGCCTTTACCTATTATACTTCTGAAGTACATAAGGGCCTGCTGAAAACCGAGGTGATTGAGCCGAATAAGGCGTTATACAAACAAACTACGGCTTACGAGTACGATAACTTTGGTAATGTCATTAAAAAGACCCTGAGCGCATCGGGTGAAATCAGCCGCAGTACCAGAACGGTGTATGATCCTTCCGGGCGCTATGTCTCTGAGAGCTACAATGCCCTTGATCAACTGACTGAAAAGGTGCTCCTCCGAAATCACTTCGGCGCACCCTTGGAAGTCGAAGGTATGAACGGGCTCCAAACTTCCATCGCTTATGATGAATTTGGCCGAGAAACCATCAGTCGCAGCAACACTGGTGCAGACAAGCTGACCAGCTATGAACGCTGTGTCATTGGATGCCCCTCTGGAGCCAAATATAAAGTGACGATCAGCAGCAGTACAGGCAGCTGGAGCAGGGAGTACTTCGATGCACTGGGCCGTTCCATACGCACGGAAACCAAGGGCTTTAATAACAAAATCTATGCAGACAAAGAGTACGATAACCTCGGTCGCCTCAAATTTGCCAGCGAGCCCTATTTCTCCGGTGAGACTCGTATATGGACCGAGACCAAGTATGACTTGCTCGGTCGCCCGACCCGTGTGATCGCTGCAGATAGGTCACAGTCCACAATGACCTATACGGGGCTGAAGACCACCACCGTTAATGACAAGGGCCAGAGTAAAGTTGAGACCAAGAACGTTGCGGGTGAGTTGGTTGAGGTGACAGATGCTATCAACGGGCGCCTTACCTACGAGTACGACAGCCAGGGCAATCTGCACAAAGCCAAATCCTGGGGCAAGACCAACACTGCCGGCAGCCATATCGACGAGGGCGACGACCTCAGCTATCCCATTGTGGTCACCATCAACTACGACCACCTGGGTCGTAAAACGAGCATGGACGACCCGGACAAAGGCGCCTGGGAGTATACCTACACTGGCTACGGCGAGCTGAAAAAGCAAACCAATGCCAACGACCATACGGTGGAGTTCACTTATGACCAACTGGGCCGCCAGCTGACCCGTATCGAAAAGCGCGGCGGCACCGCCACCACCAGCAACGTTGGCTGGTATTACGATAGCGCAGCAAACGGCCTCGGCCAGGTGGAGATGATCACCGACAGTGTCAGCGGTTACCAGGCGGTCTACCAGTACGACCAGTTGGGCCGTAACAATGCCCAAGCGGTGGACTTCGATGGTGATGGCTCCCAGCCATCCTATGTCACCACCACGGTATTCGACGGCCACGGCCGAGTGGAGCGCAGCTACGACGCCCTCGACAGCCTGCTTGACAGCGGACAGTCCGGAATTCGCAATTACTACAATGCCAATGGTTATCTCTATAAGGTTACAGACCTCGCCACAGGAGATCTGATCGAGGAAATCAAGGCGCAGACCGCCCGTGGCCAGCTCAAGGAGCAGCTGCTGGGGAATGGGGCAACCACCACCTTTAACTACCAGGGCTCCACCGGTCGCCTGCTCAACCAGACCTCCACGGTTCTGGGCGCCTTTGGTATCCAGAGCATTAGTTACCAGTGGGATACCCTGGGCAACCTCACCAGCCGCCACAACCAGAGTGGCAGCAAGAACCTGCGCGAAAGTTTCTGCTATGACGACCTTAACCGGTTGATCAAAACCCATATCGGCAGCAGCAATATTAACTGTGACAGCCTGAGCACTGCCAACCAGGATGTCCGGTACAACGCTATCGGTAATATCACCTACAAAGCCGGTGTGGGCAGCTATGTCTATGGCCAAAATGGTGCCGGTCCCCATGCGGTTACAACAGCTGGTGGTGTTCGCTACAATTATGACGCCAACGGCAATATGACCTCAGACGGCTTCGACGGTGGCCGTACTATCCAGTACACCACTTTCGACAAAGCGGAGCGGATCGAAAAGGGCAACCACACCACCGAGTTCCTTTACGGCCCCGAACACAGCCGCTATTACCGCAAGGACACCAATAGTAGTAACGATGAAGTCACCGAAACCTGGTATATTGGCGGACTTGAGCGTATCCGGAAATCCAGCGCCCCCAATGAAATCCAGTGGAAGCGCTACCTGGGCGCCGCTGTGTACACGGTAAAAACCGATCTCGCCTACGCCGTGCAGTCCACCGACAAGCTGTTCCTGTACAAGGATCACCTGGGCTCCATGGACCTGATGACGGATAAGGCCGGTCAAGTGGTACAGGAGATGTCTTTCGACGCCTGGGGCCAGCGTAGGAATACCGCCAACTGGAGCGCTCTGACCCTTACTGCCCTCTACGGCTTTGACCACAGTCGCACTACCCGTGGCTATACCGGCCATGAGATGCTGGATGAGGT
>NZ_JAVAMR010000093.1:0-3385 GCF_030731025.1 Microbulbifer sp. 2205BS26-8
CGTTGTTTTCAGTATCGTGGTATCTTTGCTTATACTCGGCAGACCTCCAGTCCTGAGATGCCACACGCGGAAAGACAAACAAAGCCAGTAGCAGTTATGAAAACTTATATCGTTGCGCTAATACTTGTTTTTATTCCATCAATAGGATTTGGATCTTTCGCAAATTTTGCCACGCATTGCTAATACCTCTACTTTTCAGGTATAAGCTTCCAGTTTCAATTTGTGGTTTGAGGCTTGTGTCATTGATCAGTTTTAAGGGGGCCTACTACCCAAAAAAATGTGATTCTGTATGCGGTTTTCTTCTACGTGCGCTACACGGTTTCCTATCGTGACCTTGAGAAAATCATGCAAGAACGCAGGGTGACAGTGGATCATGCCACGCTCAATCGATGGGTTGTCAAGTACTCTTCTCAAATTGCCAAAGAGGCCAAAAAGAAAAAGAGGCTGGTCGGCACATCCTGGCGTATGGATGAGACGTATATCAAACTTAAGGGTAAGTGGGTATACCTGTATCGAGCCGTTGATAAATCCGGCAAAACCGTTGATTTCATGCTCTCAAAGGCCAGAAATGAAGCCGCAGCGACACACTTCTTCGAGAAATCCATTGGTAGTAATGGGGTGCCAGAGAAGGTGGTCATAGATAAAAGCGGAGCCAATCTGGCGGGTCTGACCAACATCAATATCTATCTGTTTCTGATGAAATTCTGGCTTTCATTCATCGATACTCTGCAGGTCAAATATCTCAACAATATCGTGGAACAGAACTATCGGTTTATCAAACGAATAACCAAACCTATGATGGGTTTTAAGGCCTTCCATTCAGCTGCTGCCACTCTCGATGGAATTGAAACTGCTCATATGATCAGGAAAGGGCAACTGGGGCAGGAGGGTATTCCCGCCCATCGGCAGTTCATGGCGCTCGCAGGGTAACTGCGTCCAGGCCATAGGTATATTTCGGCCAGACGAGGAGTTTGCAACAGAACCGCCTACAGCTATGAGCAGGCAACGCAACACCGTATTGCGCCAACCCTGGAGTGGATCACCGGTGCCGCTGAAACTGAGTGAGTGGATGTGCGAAATTCGGTGGGATCATCCTGGTAAGTGCTTTCCAGCCTCGGGCTTGCCAGGTCAGTCGATATACCGTAGCCACTGGGCTGCCGATTCCTGAACCTCTCGTAAAGCTGTGAACAGGTGCTTGCTGAACCAACCGTATCCTAGAGTTTTATTCGCTCGCTCAATGTCAGCGCCTCACCAACCCCGCTCTGGCTATGCCAGGACCGTCACTCCCCACTCTGTTGCACAATTTCTGCTTGTGGCAGCGCAGTAAACGTTCTTTTGGGTAGTGTGTAGCGTTCCACTTTGCGACCCTGGAATTTCCCAAATTATTGATCATCCGATTCCGACTAAAGCCGAATTAGCAACGACAGCGGTCAAATCGAGTATTGCGGTTGCGCGTTTGGCATTCCGGTCCCTGTGGTCTATGGTGAAGGTTTATGGAATGCGTTCTGGGGGGACACAACCGTGAAGAGAAGGGAGTTTCTGCAGCGGGCGGGGCTGGCAATCGGCGCCGTCACATTGAGCGGCACCGGCGCAGCGCAAGCTGTCCCGACAAGCATCGGCACCGCCGCGACAAATTGGGACGCATTCCGCGACCTGTTTCCATTGACCCGTGACTACATCCAGTTGGCAACGTTTTTACTGGCTTCACACCCGCACCCTGTTGCCGAGGCCATCGAAACCCATCGCAGGGCCTTCGATGAGAACCCAGCCGAGTACTGGCACCGCCACTACAAGACCATCGATGGCAAGATCGCCGACAGCGCGGCGCGCTACATGGGCGGCACCGGCAGTCACATCGCCCTCACCGACAGCACCACCATGAGCTTGGCCATGGTTTACAGCGGCTTGCAACTCGCCCCCGGTACGGAGGTTTTGCAAACCACCCACGACCATTATTCCACCGATTTATCACTGCAGTTGCGCGCCAAGCGCACCGGGGCCAGTGTTCGCCGGATCTCGCTGTACGACGACCCGGCCCGGGTATCGGTGGACGGCGTCTGCAGCCGCTTGCGCGATGCCCTTCAATCCGAGACCCGGGTCTTCGTCTGCACCTGGGTGCACTCCTCTACCGGTGTCAAGCTGCCGATCAAGGCCATGTCCACCGTCATCGACGAGATCAACTTCAAGCGCGACAAAGACGACCAGATTCTGTTCTGCGTGGACGGCGTGCACGGATTCGGTGTCGAAAATCAGGACGTCAGCCAGCTGGGCTGTGACTTCTTTATGGCCGGCACCCATAAGTGGATCTTCGGCCCGCGCGGCACCGGCGTCATCTGGGGCAACGAGCGCGCCTGGTCTATGACCCGCCCCGTGATTCCCAGCTTTAGCGAGAGCTACAGCGTCTGGCTGGGCCTGACTACGCCGGATCAGGTGCCGGTAGGCCAGCACATGACCCCGGGGGGGTTCCATTCTTTCGAGAGCCGCTGGGCTTTGCCCGCGGCCTTCGACCTGCACCTCGCCGTGGGCAAGGCGCGGGTGCAGGAGCGCATCCACGCCCTGAATACGCAGACCAAGCAGGGACTCGCCGAGCTGGACCACGTCAAGCTCTATACGCCGATGTCGCCGGAACTGTCATCCGGTCTGGTATGTTTCGATGTCGATGGCATACCCCAGGTGGAGGTCGTCAAACGCCTGCGCGACAAAGGGATCATTGCCAGCGCTACGCCCTACCGCAAATCCTACGCCCGCTTCGCACCGAGCCTGCTCAACGCCCCGGCAGAGATTGACACGGCCGTGGCTGAAGTGAAGGCTATGGCTTGAACCGCACAGGTGTTCCGGCTCCCCCGGTGTGCGAGCGAAACGCCATACCCGAGTCCAATGGGGTTGCCGTGGATTCCCTGTCGCAGTTGGGGCAAGTGTGATTTCGCTAGCCGTTGTTGTAGGGTTCTGTCGCAAACTTCTCGTCTGACCGAAATATACCTATGGCCTGGACGCAGTTACCCTGCGAGCGCCATGAACTGCCGATGGGCGGGAATACCCTCCTGCCCCAGTTGCCTTTTCCTGATCATATGAGCGGTTTCAATTCCATCGAGAGTGGCAGCGGCTGAATGGAAGGCCTTAAAACCCATCATACATCAGAGCGGGAGATCGGTGCCGACGACCTGCTGTTGTGCCGACTGCTCGACAAAGAGTACATAAAACGACCATTCTACAGCAGCTGTCGTATGGTGAAGTTTCTTTGTAAGCAGGGCTACGCCGTTAATCGAAAGCGTGTACAGCGGCTAATGCGCCAGCTTGGCTTGTCGGGAATGGCACTGGGGCCAGCGACGAGCAGTAAGCACCCGAAACACAAGATCTATCCGTAGCTGCTGCGGTGTGAAGCTAG
>NZ_JAVAMR010000094.1:0-3253 GCF_030731025.1 Microbulbifer sp. 2205BS26-8
CTTAGACACCAGTAATGATAAGGTTTTCCGCCGTTCTTGTATCTGAAATGGTGCAAAATCCGGGCTAACTCTGGTGAAGTTAAACCAATAGTATACCTGCCACTTAGTTGGCAGAACAACACTTATAGTATGCTATCTGGTGTTAGTTTTAGGGTGAAAAAATGTTATACGGCGCTTCCCGGACAAGGCGATGATCCGTTCTAGGCTAAGTTAGTGTTTAACTGTAGTAGTTCAGGTTTGATCTGCAAGCGGCCAAACATCGCACCCTGTAACTCATTTAGTCCTGTTCGCTATCTCTTATCGTAAGCTTCCAAGGTAAGAATCGGGATAGGGAGGACACCTCGCGGTGCCTCCCTATTGTAATCGCTCAATGCACCCCATCTTGCAAATTCACATTCCAAGGTAAGAGTGCTTCGATGAAAAACCGTGATTGACTAATTCTTGCCCAAATGGTTTTTTAGGTAGCGATGATTAATCACAGCGGCAGAGTATTTTGAGTTCTTTATATCGGCCTCCTGACCGCAGTTTGTCACAAAGCGCCAAGTTTGAAACTGTCTACTTGTAGGAAAAGCTTACGCATTCCCTGTGCCCGAAATGTCGAGGATACCCAAGAGAATTCTCTCCAATGCTCACTCGAACCGCTCAACTGGTATATCGATCAGCAGCCCGCTCCAAGCATTGCCTGGTAGACAGAAACATCAAAAAAGTTGAGTGACCCGTCACCCGTGAGCTCCGCGTGAGGGTCGCCGGCATTATACCATTCCATATACGCATCAAAATCAGTAGTGTCTGCTGTCCCATCGCTGTTAATGTCAGCGATACAAGCCTGCATATCTAAGCGCGACGCATCCTCAGAGTTGATGATACCGTTCTGGTTCAGATCTGCGTGCGGTAGGTAGTCTTGGTCATTGACGTCGTTCCCGAATTGAAGAGTCAGTGTTGCACGATCCCAATAGTCGATGACCCCATCCTCATTGACATCAAAATAATCACTTGTCAGCGAGGTTTTCTGTCCACTGAAACTAACCCAGGCAGTGCCAGCCGGTGGTGTCAGGGTGAAGGAGTGCTCCAAATTCAGATCGTCATCGAAGCAGACGGTTCCAACGAGGCACGGTGGAAGCTCCCATTCAATAGGCCCGCCTCCGCTCGTCGTCGGTAGCGTTGTGCCAAAGAGTTCTCCGCCCACGTACGTGCGCCTCCCTTCACTAGCAAAAACGACTCCTTGTATCGTTTCTGAACTGATTTCTTGGTTATTGGCATCCATGTAGGCGATAGTAAGTCTGGTGAAAAGATCGGTGGCGATTCGATCTGGCGCCCCGATAGAGCTGGTTCCCCCTGTGCTTGCCTGGCAGAAGTAGGAGTCAGATTTTGAAGTTACATCGAGGCTTAACTCAACTTCAACGGTTTCTACACCGCCATTTGGGCAAGTCAAAGGCCACCCGGCAGCCCATGATTGTCCAACTTGCCCACGTCCCTTGGGGTTGCAAGAGGGACAGCCCCTATTGTCCGTGTCAACACGACGGGTGCGCGTGGAAATTGAGCTCTCATCGGCATATGTTGGTTGCGAAGAAAGTCCCAAGTTTACCGACGAAAATGCATCGGCAATCCTGCAGATATTGGATGCGCAGTTTCGCAAAGTTGCTGTAGCCGAGGAATTAGATGCCCATGGCGTAGGGTCGACGCCCGGACCGGGATCGATATCGAAATCGGAGACTTGGTTGGGATACGAATTGCAAGTCTCGCCGTTCGCCGAGGCACCCGTGACCGCTTGGGTTACAGAATTCGGCCTGTCGACTGCACAATTGTAAAACGTGTCAATATTCAATTGGAATTCTAGAGTTTGCTCATTAGATGAACCCATTTGCTGGGCCATGGCAACGGATGATAATAATAGAAAAAGTGCTGCAGTCATCTGGCTCATTTTGGCTCCTTATCAGTTCAGACAGGTGGTTTTCTAAAAATTTTGTTAGGTTTTCAAAATCGATTAATTACTGATGCCTTCTATTATTTTGTTCTGCATTCATGAACAGTACTACCGGATAGCCTCTCCGAGTTTCTTACAATATTTAAAGAGAATTCCGTTTTCTATGCATCGACAAGCGGGAATATATGCACAAAACTTCTGCTCTAAATGCATAAATGCGGAGATAGATTTACAATCCATCCAATAATTGCAAAATATAGGCGCCGACAATACTGGCACTGCTTTATGCACGGCGCAAAGGATACTATGATCTAGACCTGTTATATCGATAAAGAAAAATCCAAAAAATAGGCGAAGGGTGACGAAAAACATGCAGGTCTATGCACATAGTAGATAAATCACTCAAAAATTCCTTAGAGAATAATGTTAAGGATTCAATTGAAAGCACCATCTCGTCTTGCCAGTAGCTTGTTCAAGCTACTCAGAACAAACAGGGCTTCAGCAAGAATAACAACTACATAGTATAATCCCAATAGTAAAAAAAATTATATTATTTCAATTTGATCGTTTTACACCGCTATATCAGCTTACTTAGTTATCGAGAGACTGTTAAGTAAAAATTTTCTATAAAATTAGATGCTATTCACAAAAATACGCAACATTTCGTATATTTGGTCGCCTATATAGTCGAGTTACAATTACAAAAAACACCTTATATCAATCAAGTTTTTTCGGCAATACGCCGATACGAAAGATATAGGCATTTCAGTGACAATTCAAAAGATTTGGTAAGTTAGCACCTTCTTGGGTATTGGGTTTTCGTAGAATTACTTCAGATCTACCTAGATGGCTACGAATAGTTGCGTGGGTATAGCTCCTGCGTTGCGATTAATGCAGTTGCTTGCTGGCACGATTCTGCGTGGCCTCTGCCATGGTGAAAATCTGTTCGGCGAATCGGGACAGCATCACGTCAATCTCGGCAATTTCTTTCAAAGTCGCCTCAGAGATTTCTCCCATTTGCAACTGCTCCAGTATTTCTTTTTTGCGGGCGATAGCGACTCTGATCTGATATAGTCTGACCTTTCCACGGTTGGGAATTAGCGTTCTTTGCATTTAGAGCAAGGCGATATTTAAAGGAGCTTCTTTTGAATTCAGTATCACGCGGTTTCAAGTAATAACTGCAATTTCATTACGCGGCAAGCAAATCTGCTCGCTGTCCCATAAATAGTTCGTTTGGTGATCGACAACCCCTCGTCTTTCTCGGACGGTTGTTAAGTCGATCCATCACTGCTTGTACCTCTTCATCCGTGACTTCACTGAAGTCGGTGA
>NZ_JAVAMR010000095.1:0-3199 GCF_030731025.1 Microbulbifer sp. 2205BS26-8
CGCATACTATTTGTGCAGGGAAGGGTTATACGTGGGTCAAAATTCGATGCAAATCCGGGGGGTTAGTGGGTCAGTTTTAAGTGCAAATCAACATCGCGATACTTAAAAACTTGATGGCTTTCTACCTCACTAGGGGGCATATGCCCGAAGACGACACGCAGTCGCTTCAGGCTGATGTGATTGCTGCGGCGGGTCGCTGGTGCCTTTAGTGGGACCATCTCGGTGGGGCTGATCAAGGGTATGGCATAGATGCAAAACAACTAAAGGAAAGCCTCGCCAGTGATTAGGAAGCGAAGTAAGCGGCGCAAGCCGAGTGGCAACGTATCCAGAGAAGTCTGGCCACTATGAGTTACCAGCCGGCCCTGGGTCGCGCCGACATTTACCCCGGGCAACCGTCGCGGCTTGCAGGATGAAATGAAAAAAGGCGATATCAGGAAATTGATATCGCCTTTTTGCGCTTATTACTCCATGATTTACAAATCTATTTTGGTGCACCCGGGGGGACTCGAACCTCCGACAGCCTGGCTCTTGGCCAATCGATTGCGGCAATAAGGACTCCCTCAAACGGTTAATCAGTGCTCAACCCAGTGTCAAGGTGAGAGGAAAGGCACTTCCTCAGCAACACAGTGGCAGGGAGTGGACCTCAAAGCCAGTTTGGAACGCATCCTCAGCGCCCCGGAAGTATCCGGCTCTCCTACTCTGATGTAAGAGAAAGCCATTCGCGCCTGATACGTTCGCGGTCAACACCTACCCTTTTTTCGCGACATCACTGATCTTCACACTACCATCTTCATGACACGGCAGGTCACTTCAGGAGTTGTTGTTCAGTGTCGCATCAGGATTGATCATGACCGTCATCGAAGATGGTGACCCCTGATTATTGCTCACCAGAATGCTACCGGGGGCATAGCCGACCAATTCAGAGATATCGAAGATGCCGGTCGATTCCGCGCCCACATTCGTCCGCCCAATACGTAACTTGTTACTGCCATTGGGATTCATCTGCCAGATCTCACCAGAACTATTGTCTTCGTTAACGAAGATGACTCCATCCGGATAATCCACGCCATTCAAGGTGGTTGCCGCGGTCCAATCGATATTGTCCGGACTGTCCAAACTACCGTTTGAACCGCTTTCATTGGAGATTTTGGTCACGGTGAAGCTGGAGGAAGCGGCATCGAATCCGCTGTTGAATACCAGAGAGAAATTCAGGTTAAAGACGCCAGAATTCTGGTCGGCAAGCACGACTTCAGTAGGGCTACTCGGGCTGGTATCAATGTCTTCCAGCTTGCTGGACGTCAACGCTCCGGAAGCGCTGGTATCGAAAAAGCCACTATTGGTGTTACCCAGGCTTGGATAGGAGGCATTCAGATAGTACCAGCTACCATATGCCAAGCCGTTCCGAGCTAGAAAGCTGTTAGATGCATTGCCGCTGGCACCCAAACCCTTTATGCCAATGTACAGCTTCATATCCTGAGAACCGCCGTCGGGAGACAGCACGATTGCGACATGCTCGGTTTCACCGGTATCAATGAGCGCAGCGTTTTCCCAGGAGTCATACGACATACCGCCGATACCATCTGGAGCACTGCCTACGATTCCACTCAGCAGATAGAAATCGCGGTTGGCGCTGTCCAGAGCGAACAGACGCCCACTGCTGACTTCTTCACCGGTGATGTAGATCTGGTCAACAAATCCGCGATTGTCCCCAAACGTATTTGGTGCATAAGCCTGGCTTGAGCAGAAACGGAAAAAGCTGGTATTGGAGGTACTGGACGTATTGGTCCAGCTTGACCCGCCATTGCTACTCCAGCGATCATAAGCTTGCCGCGCAGCCACTACAAAACTTACACCACCCGTATTACCAGCGTTGATCATGTTGTAGATTGCTGTCTGCAAATTGGCAACATCGACATCCACTTCACTAACAGAGGCGTCACTGGTTTCGTGATTCACCTGAATCCGGATTGTTGAACTATTAACCAGAAAAGCACCCGCACCATCGAAGGTGCCGGGCATTGCATGGTCAACACCATCGCCTGAAGGATTGTCATCCTGGGTGATCACCTCAAAGGCTTGCCAACCGTTATAGGTGGAAACTTGCAGCGTGCCACCGTCAAGAGCACTCGCGGAGCTGATAATCAGTATCTGGGCAGCGAGAAAAGCGAAACCTGCCTTCTCTGCATAACCTGTCAACCGGTCCCAATTTGAGTGTATTGAAGAACTCATAGCCTGATCTTCTCCTGTCAATTAGAGAGCTTTTAGAATTTGATAATTCAGCTGGTTCAATCGAGCACTACCTTGTAGTGAAACCAGAAAACCAATGGACAGCCAAAAATCTCATTTCCAGTTAAAACAGATTACATTCCATTAGAATCGATATGGATGGGTGTGCCGTTGTAAGATAGACAACAGTGGTGAAGAATTTATGGCAATGATATAAAAATTCAGTGATTGAAATATTACGTAGCCTTCAATAGAAACATTGCATAAGCACAAATTAAATCACATGAAAGATATATACCGCGCCAGATTATTCAAATCACGCACTTGACCTTTCCCCAGCATTAGTACCATTAGCAGGATGAGATTCCGGTAAATTACGCCACCTTTTGAGCAAACTCAACTGGTAGTATATAGCCGAGTGAGCTGTGCGGCCTGATGGTGTTGTAGTGTTCTCGCCACTGATCGATTTCCAGCGAGTCTCTCCCAGCATGTATGTTGCACCGAGTTACTTGTCAAAGGTTGCGGGGATAAATGAGGCACAACTTTTGGAGGTCAATTGGATTAATCGGTCTTTACCTTCATTTAGCTGGAAATGCCTGCTTGGGGATATCAGGCGAAAAAACATCATTCGTCAGTTCGACCAGGAGCACAATGTAATACATGCAGCACTTGCAGGCCAGAGTATTGCTTTGGCTGGCTCTTTACTGGTCCAGAATACTCTCCAGAACGAGTGGCTGGTGTCCTACAAGAATTCTGCTGTGAAGTATCATTTTGATGGATTCACTTATTATACAGTGATTCGAGATCGAAATAGGTATAATAAAATATTAGGATATTTCTTGAATGGTTGATTGGGGATCTGTCGAGACAGCCTGTTTTTCGGTGACCCTCTATTATAATTTAATCATTAGGTAAACCCTCGGCTATGCCGGGGGGGACTCGAATAGATTCGACCGTTGCTACGGTCTAGTAG
>NZ_JAVAMR010000096.1:0-3093 GCF_030731025.1 Microbulbifer sp. 2205BS26-8
TTAGGCGGTGTTTGTGGTAGGACTCCACACTATAATGAACCGGATAGCCGCCGGGTTAATAATAGCTTTAGTTTTGGTTATGCCGAACGGTAAAACATTATCGACACAGGGAACATATATAAAGCATTAAAAAAGTCAACAAAAAAGTTAGGGTATTGTAATTCTAAAATCTGGCACATCTGTACCAGAGTTGTACCGCGAGCACGGTATGAGTTCTGCTACGTTCTACAAGTGACGGGCCTAGGAATCTCTGAATAATTCTCCAAGTATCGGATAGAATCGTACTCCTCCTCAAGGCTACCCAAAATCATGCATCAAGTCACCTTCGTCGAAACCGAATACCGCAGCAAGCGCTGTCAAACACAGCGCGAAAAATTTCTGGCAAAGATGGATGCGCTCATTCCCTGGCAGCGCCTGCGCGACCGTAGTGAGCCCTTCTACCACAACAACGACCGCGGCCCGCGGGCGTATTCGCTGGATGTCATGCTGCGCATTCACTGCATGCAGCTGTTTTACAACCTCAGCGACCCAGCAATGGAAGATGCGCTCTACGAAATAGAATCTATGCGCAATTTCGCCGGGCTGCACTTGGCGGGCAGAATTCCGAATGAAACCACTATCCTTAACTTCCGCCACCTGCTGGAAAAGAACGACCTTGGGCGCAAACTTTTCGAAGAGATCAACGGCTATTTGCGGGAAAAAGGCATGATGTTGCGCGAGGGCACCATCGTCGATGCCACCATTATTTCTGTATCCAGCTCGACAAAAAAACCAAGCCAAAGAACGCGATCCGGAAATGCATCAAACCAAAAAAGGCAACACCTGACACTTCGAAATGAAAGCGCACATTGGTACCGACGACGTGCTTGGACTTATCCACAGCCTCGAAACCACGGCCGCCAATGCGCACGACGTGACAGCGACAGAACAACTGTTGCATGGCGAGGAAAGGCGTGTGTGGGGTGATTCCGGCTATATCGGTGCCGAGAAGCGTGAGGAATTAAAAGATAAGGAGGTTGAGTGGCATATCGCCATGAAACCGAGCAAGCTGAAGACGCTGCCGGGCAAAGAAGAGCTGAAGGCGGCGGAAAAAATCAAAGCGCAGATCCGAGCTAAAGTGGAGCACCCGTTCCGCTATATCAAATGCATCTTTGGCTACCGCAAAGTGCGCTACCGGGGCCTGGAGAAAAATACCCAAGCCTGTGCCTGTTGGCGGGCTTCACCAATTTATTGATTGGGAAAAAATATCTGCCCGCATAGGGGCAGTGCGCCCAAAATTCGTGAAAAGCGGATTTTGGGTGGGAAAACGGGGGTTATTTGCTATGAAAATGTGATTTTTGACTGATCTTTGATCAATTTCTCCCGTTTTGGTGTAGGAGCTCGGGAGGAAGGTGAATTAATCAGAGGTTTCCTAACCCGGATTTTGCACGGCTAGCTTCACACCGCAGCATTTTAGAGTTATTGTCAAATCTGGTGTTCAGAGGCATGGATCAAGCGGCGACCTTGTTTGATTTGTAGTAGTTCAGACTTGATCTGACAGTTACCGGTTTTTCTGACGGTGCTCTGTCAGGTCAGGTTCAGTTCACGAACTTTTCCATCCAGATCTTTTTGCCATCTTCAAGCGTTTGTACTGGCCTACGGCCACAGCACTTCCTGCCTTGGTGGGTTCGTTCATTATTGTAATAATTGAGCCATTCGTCTAGATCCATCTGCAGATCCTCCAGCGAGCCATAAATCTTGCGTCGTAGTGACGGCTGATAAAACTCCTGCAGAATAGTCTTGTGAAATCGCTCACAGATACCATTCGTTTGTGGATGCCGGGCTTTCGTCTTCGTATGTTCAATCTCATTCACACTTAGATACAGTGATCAGCCCCACCAAGGTGGTCCAGTTTAAATGTTAGTGCTCTACAGTTTTCACTCCCTCGCCACCTAGACGTGTTGCAAAATACCCCATAATCAATCCAATAATGGCGCCTTCAAGTGTAAACCAAAAAGGGGAATGGAAGGTGTTGTTATCGCCGAAGGCAGAAATTAGTACAGCCTGCATAGTATCAAATGCAAAAAAAGTGAGTACAAAATTCATCCAGGCCCCCAATAAAGGCGCCCTAAACCACCAAGGGAAAGGTAATTTTAATATGGGATGGTAGGTAAAGACTCCAAAAACCCCAATAATGGCTCCAAGAGTAGTATACCACAGTAAAATTCCCCACCTGAGCAGCCAATCACTTTCTGGATAAAAGTAAGGTAAAAAGACAAATCCGACGAGCCCGAATAAAACGCCAATAATTTTGCCAACTGCCAAGCGTGTAATTAATGATGGATTCTCGAACATAGATTGTTCTCCTGTAATGACAACTAGTACTTAGCAATATCAGCAAGCATTGTACCCATAAAATCCGGGTGGTAATTAATACGTAGTGCTAGACAAGAATACCACATTTTCACACTCTGCTGGATACATAGACTTGTCCTTATGTAGGTTCAGGCTGTTCAAGGGTATAGGCTTATACGGCCCTTCAACATATACTACAAGCCTGATCCCAGTAGTTCTTTCTCTTCGGTACCGTTACCTCACCGTTACTATTCACTTCTGCAGTGCAATCATTGGCTAAAAAGTTGGCCTTTGGTCCCGCTTCAGATAGCCTGAAAAGTTCATTCGTATCCATTGTTGACTCACTTGCCATAGCCTGGATAAGTGCATCAAGTGTATTTTCATGGCTGCCCTTGGGCATGCTTCTATCAGAATAGGGAACGTTTTTTATGTGAGTGTCAGGTGCTGTCTGTAGCGCACAGGGTTCGATTTTTAGGTTGCTGGGGTCACCGAGTTCGGAAAGCGTATTTCTAAAATTTTTCCTGAATAAATCTTCGGTTTCAATTTCCCGGTGGGCCATTCCGACGCCGATTACTTCATTGTGCTGGTCGAGTACTTTAAAAACAAGTGCGCTGCAATATGTGAGGTGTCCTGAATACAGTTTACCGGCTTGACCTTTTTTAAGGATTTGTGTCATTCCCATTCCTACCATAATCCGTGGCGTAAACATTGTATACTCCTTCAGTATGTGTTTTTGATAAATTTCTAAAATGAGTGGTT
>NZ_JAVAMR010000097.1:0-3040 GCF_030731025.1 Microbulbifer sp. 2205BS26-8
CTTTTTTCAGTCGGACACCGTTGTGGGTACCATGTAAACAGTTCCTCCCCTCCTGGCCTTTTACCTCCTGTGCTATTGTCAGACAAGGCAGTTTACAGCTCAGGGTGTTTTAAGAATGCCAGGCACTCTCTTATGCACAATGGCAGTAGGGCATGGCACAAATTGCCAGTCAAGCCACCGCCGTGCTACAGCATGAGTGCATTGCTCAGCTTGTCCAATCGCCCGAGCAGTCAACTGTTTTCATGATGTAAAACCAACATCCATAACTCCTTGCATTCCAGTATTTTTCTGTTGCCAGTCTCATCATCCAAGCACGCCTGTATCACTCGCTGGCAAGTCTGGGTTACCGGATTAAAAAGCCAATACTCGGGCCAGTGATCGGGTGAATGCGACACAGCGGCGGTATCATTTTTCTGCAGCTAGCGCCGCTGTCAAATGCAAAGAAAAACAGTAAAACCAAACAGTCATTGACAAACAGGATAAAGACCTACTGGTCATTACAAATTTCTCTGCATAACTGGTTAAAAGCATCCGCATGAATACCTTTCTTAACGGAAAAAACTGCAAGTATTTTTCATGCAGAAGAAATAATTTTGGCACTTATTTCATCATAGTGGTAGTGACAATCGTTTATTAAATTCTCAATTGAGGTTATTCTGGCACCGACCTCTTGAGAGGAGTCACTGATAAAATCACAATTGAGATGCAGAGCACATAGCAATTGCTGAGTCACCTGCACCCCTCTCTTGACTTTTGAATGCTGCATAGGCTAGACCGTAAATGGCAGCCACGCAAGGAAGTTATAATAATTTGGATTTATCATCAAAATGGAAAAAGAAAGCATTTTTCTCCCATTTTTATCTGCACCCAATCAGATTGTGCGATTGGCTGCGGGAAATCTAGTATACAAGATAAAAATCCGGAAAAGACTTCAAAGACGGTGCTTCGAAAAATATATTGACTGACTTGAAAACCGATAATTTTACATTGTTGCCACCCAATTATATTGCATTCATTTTTTGAAATACTGCTCGCCAATAAACTGTATACAAGAGCGGCCCGCAACCGTGACCCGGAAAAAGATTATTGAAAATCAATCAAACTCGCAAGGCAACACTTATATTTATTGCCTGGCAAGCAGATCTTAGGAGCCATATTCGAGCACCGATTAACCTTATCCCTCAGTAAAAAAGGAATTACCTTGTCCAACATCTGCAACCGATTTCCAGAAAGAAAAAGCCACCAGGTTATCTCCATGTTCAGAGACCAGACTTTCACTATGTCTGACACCCTCATGTTAACTCGATTCACTAAGCCGGTTTTTATATGATAACATACTGCGAAAGAGTTATTTCCACATGGATAGATGAGTACGGCTCAGGCCTGCGGCGCTATTTCGCACCACGGGTAAACAATGCCGATATTGACGATCTGGTACAGGAGGTTTTCTTCCAGCTCCACCTGCAGGTGAAGCAACAGGACACAGAGATCCTCAACCCACAAAGCTATATCTTCACCGTTGCCAGAAATCTGTTGATCAGCCGTAGCCGGCACCAGAAATCGAGATCCCGTACATTTCAAGATGCTCTTGAATACGAGTTAGAGATTCCCGACGTTATTTCTCCCGAGCGCACCGTTATCGGCATGCAGGAGTACCGTCGCGTCGTAAAGGCGATTGTCGGTCTGCCGCCACGGGCACGTGCCGCTTTCCAGTTTCACCGATTTGAGGATATGACATATCAGGATATTGCCGAACAGATGAATATTTCCAAGGAATCGGTAAAGGAGCTTATTCACCGCGCACTTGTGCGGATAAGACAGGTTATGGAGGACGAAACATGAAACTGAAAACCCATTCTAATTACAAAACACTGCGTGCGGCTGCCATCTATTGGTTTAATGAACAACAGGCAGGCGATATGCACGAACAGGCGCGGTGCTGGTTTACCCAATGGCTTAACCAGACGCAGGAAAACCGTTTGGCTTACCGACAAATGGAATGTGACTGGGCATTTTTCAACGCAGTTGCCGAAGATGCGGCTATCCTGGCGGCAAGGCAGGAGGATCGCAATACTTTCCTGGCCAAGGGGGTGCGCTGCATAGCCCTGTTAGCCGCCACAACCAGCTAGGCCCTGCTCTCTGTTGGTCTGGCAGGCGGATAAGAACAGTATGCCCTCAACACCACTGAATAAGTTCACCCAATAATTCCCTGACCTTGACTTTGGCACCGTTAAGTGCGTTGCAGCCCTTGCCGGTAATGGTGTATACGCGCCCCGGGCTGCACTCGCCACTTTCACGACTGGAAATCAGGTAGCCTTTTCCAGCCTGTGCAGCATCGGCTAGAGGGTGTCGGCCCTAATATCGTAGCCATACCGCTGTAACCCTTCCATGATATCAAGCCCAAATACAGGCCCTAGTAATTCGCCCCGTTTCACCAATGGCAACGCGATGATGCATACAATAGCTGCGTAAGCTAACATGGACCTTCCTGAACTGTGCATCAATAGCAACTCTGAAGAAAAAACCGTGCCAGCACAAGTTGCGCCATGCAGATCACAGTCAACACCTTCGTTTCAGAATAAGCTCTTTCGAGAATGTCAGCGCTTTCTTTCACTATTTTTTTGACAAAACAACCTGTCTTTTCAGCCCATGCCGTTGCCGTACAAAACAATGGTGCGCAGTCGTAGCTGTGTTGCTGACGTTCGTGGATCGGCAAATGAAAACAATGCGCATTTGAGTCAACCGTCAAGGCAGATCGAAAGCTGTCATTCAAGGGCTTCCGACTCACGGAGATATCCAAGCATTCAACGGAGAGGGTTTTATGAAAAAATATACACTATCGTTTTTGTTCACAGCATCGCTACCAGTGCTTATGGCTTTAGTACCTGCCAAGAACATGGCCCATGAGTCCATGATCATCCCGAAGAGCCGGGTATACAACTGCTACCTGAATAATCCGGAAAACCCCAGGGATCCTACCTGCGCCGCCGCCAAAGCGGTGAGAGGTTCACAGCCATTTTACGATTGGAACGGTATCAAC
>NZ_JAVAMR010000098.1:0-3029 GCF_030731025.1 Microbulbifer sp. 2205BS26-8
GTCTTGTTTTGAAATTATATAGTTAGGAGATTGTGTTGCTGATAAACCGGGAAGCGCTTTTTGCCATATAAAAGCAAAGCCCTTAAATAAGCCCCCTGCAGCCTCTTTATATTAATGGCAGTATTTACCTTTGTCAGCAGTGTTGTAATAGCTTGTAATCATTCCAAGGGACTTCCACAGTCTCTGGATAAGCACGACAAAAGAATATAGCGCCAAATCGGAAATAAACCTTACCATCATCAGGTCGGCATTTTCCTGGGCTCCCCCTGCCACGCTTTCTGTGTACGCGTTGACGCGGCCCTTTACTATGTTGAATACACCGTTTGCCATATCTTTAAAATCCTCATTAAGCAAAATCGTAAACAATAAAATTAACCTCGCGGTCTGCCTTCGCCCTCGAGGCACCCCCGGTCAGGTACCAGGTTTCTATCGTGAATGAAGAAGTCCGCTTGGTTTTAACCAGGCATTCCAGCGGAAAGCTACTTGATGACGGGCCAGCACTGGCCACCACGATATAATTGGCACTGGATCGCGGTGTAGCAAAAGTGATTACATAGGTGCCCGTGCCAGTGCGGTTTACAGAGCCGGTAACGCCGTATTTCTGCTTGTAGGTCGGGGATGATCCACCGGTAAAGTATCCGGCAGCTACAGGGCCAGTGGGCAGAGAAACACCCTCCAGGGAGTCAAGACGTTCCTCCACGCCGTCCAACCTGTCGGTGTGCTCTGCATCGTTCTGTTCAAGCCGGTCAATGTCGTCGCGCAGAAAAATCAACTCACCATCCAAGTCCTCAACGCGGTATTCCAGCTCGTAAACCTTATCAATAAACTGGTCGGAATCTTGTAGGGGGTATTCCTCAATGGTCCACTTCTGCACGTCGTCAGCGTCGGTCAGCACTACCTTCGGGGCGCTTTCCGTCGTGCTGAGATAGATTGCCGGGAATCGTCCCGCAGCGTCTGCAATAAGCGGATGCGGGGCTGCTTCGCCCGGCCCTGGGTTTAGGTAAACCGTGAGCGGTTCCGTGGTGTACGTCTCATAAAAATACAACTTGTCCCCCGGCTCGACTTTCGTGCTAAAAACCGGTTCGTGAAATAGTACAGCGGCCATTTGGCCCTCCTAAAACCAAAAAGCCCGCACTAGGCGGGCAGAATTAAACGGTTTGTCTTTTTTTCTGGGCGCTTAACTCTCCTCGCCCTGGGGCTCCTCAACCTCGCTTAAGAATGCGTGAACAGCCGCCGCATCGTCGAGCGTCATCCCCTTGGTCAGTGCGGCAAGTTTAAGCATGTGCTCAGGTCGCGCGGAGCTTGGAATCTCGGCGCTCTCTGCCAGCCACTGCACAAATCTTTTGTTTGTCATTAGGCGGGCGCTACCATTGTTTATTGCAACCGTGGCAAGTAGTCCGCCTATGGCTTGCGGGTGGCCTAGCACTGTGGCAGTGGCCGCGCTCACAATTGCACCCGTATTGGCAATAGCCTGACCGCTGCCGCTTGGGTTTGCACCCTCCCTGTTTGAGAACTTTATCCTCTCGGCTTGACGTGCGATCTTGTCGAGGTTAGTTCTGTACCGGTTTAACGCCTCTGTACCGCCAAATAACGCTCTTTTGGCGGGGCCAAGTCGATTCCAGTCAGTCAGGAACTTATTGACCGAGAATATCTCCCCCTCCGAGCCCTGTTGTCCAGGGTTTGCTTTACCCATCTTGCGAACCACGTTGGAGACCACAACGTTCCACTCGCTTTTAGTCAAGCTGCGCTTGAATGAGTTTATTGTTGCGACTCCCTCGCCACCCTTTGTTACAGCCTCGAATATTTTGTAAGGGTCGGCTTTCTTTAATATACGCTCCACAAACCCATCGAGTCGCGCGTGACCTGAACGTGTGAAATTACTTGCCCTATTGAAGCTGGCGAGGCCCTGTGGGCCTGCAGCACTAGCGGCTGCTTTAATGTCCTCGGTGATAGCCCCGTACACCTGCTTCAACTCTGCGCGCGGAATATCAGAGATTAAATCGTTTCCGCTTATTTTGCGTCCAATGATTGACCTAAATTCTTTTAAGGTTTGATAGTCTACTGAGTCAACGCCCTGCAAAATCTGGTTGATTTTGACAAGCAATGGATTGTTTAGTACCTCGCCGAAAGCATCCTCTCTAACCAGCCTACCTACAGCGGATTTTGTGTTATCTGTAGTGACCGGCGTCTCCGCCCCGATATGCTGGTCAACTCTAGTCCATAGGTTGGCCGATTTTGCTTGGAATCTATCCACAAATCCGCCAGGGCCTGATATGCCTTGCTGGATGGTGCTGCCAGCTTTATCGGACCCAGATCTCAAGCTTACATCATCAGCAATCCGCTCAAGTCGTTTCTTTATGTTTTCCGCCACTTGCTCGTGCGCTCTTTGTATGCGTCCGCCTCCCAGGAACTGGGAAGAGAGATTTTCTGCAGCCTGCAGGCCTGGGCGGTTTGTTGCCTGCGCTACCGTTGGACTCGATCCGGTTTCTTTGAAATCTTCAATAGTTGACTTTATGGAAGCCTTGGGCGTGCTACCCACGAAAACCTTTCTGGCCGCTTCAGGGATGGCAGCCTTTGCGATACCAGAAGCTGCAGGCGCAAGCATTGACCCGGCCAGCTCTCCAACTTGCCGGCCAGTCTCGCCCCCTGCCTGCTCGCCGACTTCGCCGCCCAGCTCCATTCCCGCACCAGAAGCTGCCCCCGTCTTCAAGTCTTGCGCGGCAGTTGTTGAGCCGAGCTGCCGCGCGACCCCCTGTCCTGCAGACTCGGATGCTGCAGTAAATCTTGGCAATTGGCTTGCTGCAGCTCTGAGCCCAACACCAGAAGACACGGCTGCAGGCACAACCTCGCCGGCACTGCGCACAGCATCTCTGGCAAGGCCCGGCTGCATAAAATTGCCACTCGTTGCGGGTGATAATGTCTCAGTGATAGAAGGGACGCGGAACTCGGAGCCCAGAATATCGGCGACTGCGTTAATCTGATCAGTGGTCAGAAAATCAGCGAGCTTTGTAGCTCCCCGATTGAATGCT